>NZ_JBXAFK010000054.1:0-51794 GCF_058793055.1 Pseudomonas sp. MPR-R2A5 | reverse complement strand
TCGGCGCCCCGTTAAACCACGCTGGCCGAACGCAGGCTTTGGAGCGTGGGTAACCCGGCAGGACGCCGGGTTAGCCGTCCTGGGCCAGGGATGGCCCATGACGGCGGCCCACGCTCCAAAGCCGGAGTGAGGGCACACCGAGCCTAGGCGAGGTGCCGAGTGGTGGGGCACAGACCTTTTGGTTACTTTTGGCTGGGCCGGCATCCCGGGCGTTTGCCAAAAGTGACCCGTTGTAAGAGCGGAACCGCCAGCCGCCGTTACCGCAGAAACGGATATGTACTCAACCCAACCCAACCCAACCCAACCCAACCCAACCAAAAAATTTCCCCCCAGTTAAAAATCTTTCCCAAAACCCCTAGACGCCCCGCCCCCATTCCCCTATAAAGCCACTTCAGGAATATTTTATTCCCCACAAGAAAACGCGCTCAAGGAATGAGCCTGCTGTCCTCAGACATTTTTTCGCTATGCGATGAGCTGCCGCCATCATCCCGAGGACGTGTCATGCAACACGAAAAAAACCATTTCATCATCAAAGTCACTTGTCCCGCGGTGTCCGGCATTGTCGCTGCCGTCACCACCTACCTGGCAGACAAGGCGTGCTACATCGGGGAGATGGCGCAGTTCGACGATGACTTCAGCGGCCGCTTCTTCATGCGCGCGGTGTTCCGTTTCAACGATGGCCATGCGGGCAACCTGCAAGAGATCAGGGACGGTTTCGCCGAGGTCGCCCAGGCCTTCGATATGCAGTGGGAACTGTACGACACCCGCGAGCCGATGCGCGTGATGCTGATGGTGAGCAAGTTCGACCACTGCCTCACCGACCTGCTCTACCGCTACCACAAGGGCGAGATGGACATGACCATCACCGCCATCGTCTCCAACCACCTCGACCTGCGGCCCATGGCCGAGCGTGAGGGTATTCGCTTTATTTACCTGCCTGTGTCCAAGGACAACAAGGCCGCGCAGGAAGCCGAGCTGATGAAGATCGTCGACGACACCCGCACCGAACTGGTGGTGTTGGCGCGCTACATGCAGATCCTCTCCGACGACCTGTGCCGGCAACTGTCGGGGCGGGCGATCAATATCCACCATTCGTTCCTGCCCGGTTTCAAGGGGGCCAAGCCCTATCACCAGGCTTATCAACGCGGCGTGAAGCTGATCGGCGCCACCGCGCACTACGTGACCAGCGACTTGGATGAGGGCCCGATCATCGAGCAGGAAGTACAGCGCGTCGACCACGTGTACAAGCCCGACGACCTCGTCGCCATCGGCCGCGACACCGAAACCGTGGCCCTGTCCAAGGCGGTCAAGTACCACCTGGAGCACCGCGTCTTCCTCAACCAGGACAGAACGGTGGTGTTCCGGTGAGCGCGCCCACACTGATCGACGGCAAAGCCGCCGCCGCGCGGGTGCTGCTGCAAGTGCGCGAGGACGTGGCGCACCTGCATGCGCAAGACATTCAACCGGCCCTGGCGGTGATCCTGGTGGGCAACGACCCGGCCAGCCAGGTCTATGTGCGCAACAAGATCCTGCGCGCCGAGGAGGTGGGCATCCGCTCCGTGGAGCATCGCCTGCCCGATGACACCAGCACCGAACAACTGTTGATCCTGATCGGCCAATTGAATGCCGACCCGGCGATCCACGGCATCCTCCTGCAATTGCCGTTGCCGGCGCAGATGGACGAACTGCGTGCCTTGGAGGCCATCTCACCGGACAAGGACGTCGATGGTTTTCACAGCCAGAACGTCGGCGGCCTCAGCCAGGGGCGCGCGGTACTCACGCCGTGCACGCCGAGCGGCTGCCTGTACCTGTTGGAGCAAACCTGCGGCGACCTGCGCGGCAAACACGCGGTGGTGATCGGCCGCTCGAACATCGTCGGCAAACCCATGGCCGCGCTGCTGCTCAAGGCGGACTGCTCGGTGACCGTGCTGCATTCGCGCAGCCAAAATGCCCAGGCCCTGTGCAAACAGGCCGATATCGTGATCGCCGCCGTAGGCCGTGCACGCTTGATCGACGCCAGCTGGCTCAAGCCTGGCGCGGTGGTGATCGATGTCGGCATCAACCGCATCGACGACGACGGCCGCAGCCGCCTGGTGGGCGATGTCGACTTCGACAGCGCCCTGCCCCATGTCGCCGCCATCACCCCGGTGCCCGGCGGTGTCGGGCCGATGACCATTGCCTTCCTGATGAAAAACACCGTGGCCGCCGCCCTCGCGCAACACCACACCTTACGCAGCCAATCGGAGGCCGTATGCCATTCAATCTATTGAAATACGGACTGAGTTCGGAGTACCCGGTGGAGGTGGATCTACCGCCGCCCAAGGAACTCAAGGCCAGCTATGACGTCGTGATCATCGGCGCCGGCGGCCATGGCCTCGCGACCGCCTACTACCTGGCCAAGTACCACGGAATCACGAATATCGCAGTGCTGGAAAAGTCTTACCTGGGCGGCGGCAATACGGCGCGCAACACCGCGGTGATCCGCTCCAACTACCTCACCAGCGAAGGCGTTCGTTTCTATGCCGAGTCGGTGAAGATGTTCCAGTCGCTGTCCAACGAATTCGACTTCAACATCATGTACTCCGAGCGCGGCCAATTGACCCTGGCCCACACCGACGCCACCGTGCGTTCGTTCCGCCAGCGCGCTGAGGTCAACAAGCACTTCGGCGGACGTACGGAAATGATCGACCGCCAGCAGATCCGCGAGCTGGTGCCCAGCCTCAACCTCGACCCCGGCCACTTGCCGGTGATCGCCGGGCTCTGGCATATCGACGGCGCCACCGCGCGCCACGACGCCGTGGCCTGGGGCTACGCCAAGCAGGCGGCCAAACGCGGCGTGGAAATCCATCAGCTCACCGAAGTGCAGGACCTGGTGATCGAGAACGGCGCCATCACGGCGGTGAAGACCAATCGCGGCACCATCCGGTGCGGCTGCGCGGTGCAGGCGATTGCCGGGCACAGCTCGCTGCTGATGGCCAAGGCCGGCATTCGCTCGCCGATCCAGACCTTCCCGCTGCAAGCCATGGTCACCCAGCCGTTCAAGCCGTTCCTCGATCCGCTGGTCAGTTCCTCGGCGCTGCACTGTTACGTGCAGCAAACCAGCCGCGGCGAAGTGGTGTTCGGCGGTGGCTCCGACCCTTACCCGCTGTTCAACACGCGCTCGACCCTGGACCTCAAGGAAAGCCTGCTGGCCCATGCCATCGAGATGTTCCCCTTCCTCGCCAATGCCAAGTTGATGCGCCAGTGGGCCGGGATCACCGACATGACCCCCGACTACAGCCCGATCATGGGCCTGTCGCCGGTAAAAAATTACTACCTCGACGCCGGCTGGGGCACCTGGGGCTTCAAGGCCACGCCGATCTGCGGCAAGACCATGGCCGAGCTGGTCGCCAGCGGCGGCAAGGTGCCGGAGCTGATCAAGCCGTTTGGTCTCGAACGTTTCTCGACCTTCCAGCAAGTCAACGAGATGGGCGCCACGGCGGCCAGTCACTGACGGAGAGCGGACTATGAAAATCATGATGTGCCCGCTCAACGGGCCACGCAATATCAGCGAGTTCACCTATGGCGGTGAATTCAAACCGATGCCCGACCCAGTGACGTGCAGCGATGCCGAATGGGCCGACTACGTGTTCAACACCGACAACCTCGCCGGTGTGGTGCGCGAATGGTGGATGCACACGCCCTCCAGCTATTGGTTCCTCGCCGAACGCCACACGGTCACCGATGAAATCCTGCGCACCTTCGATCCCCGCGAGTTATTCACCACCCGCGTCGACTTCACCACCGCCAAGGAGATCGCCGGATGAACCGCCTCCCCGCCCCCATGGGCCTGCTGATCCAGCGTGACCAGCCACTCGATTTCAGTTTCGACGGCCTGCCCTACCAAGGTTTACAGGGCGACAGCATCGCCAGTGCCCTGCTCGCCAACGGGCGCTTCCTGATGTCGCGTTCGTTCAAATACCACCGCCCACGCGGCCCCTTGACCATGGCCGGCCAGGACGCCAACAGCCTGGTGCAACTGCCCCGCGAACCCAACGTGCTGGCCGATGCCCACGCGCTGTCCGCCGGCTTGGCCGTAACGGCGCAGAACGTCAACGGTTCGCTGGACAACGACAAGGACGCCTACCTGGGCAAGTTCTCCAGGTTCATGCCGGTGGGTTTCTACTATCGCTCGTTCTACAAGCCCAAGGGCATGTGGAAAGTCTGGGAGCCGATCATCCGTAAAAAGGCCGGCCTGGGCGTGCTCGACCTGAGATTCCAACCTGAGTACTACGACAAGGCCTACCTGTTTACCGACCTCGCGGTGATCGGTGCCGGCCCCGCCGGCTTGCAGGCCGCGCTGACCGCCGCGAATGCCGGAGCCAAGGTGTTGCTGATCGAACAGCAGCCGATCCTCGGTGGGTCGCTGACCTATGCGCGCTTCGATATCGCCGGCACCCGCGCCGACACCTTGCGCCGCGAGTTGCTGGACGCGGTGCAGCAGCACGCGAATATCCGAGTGCTCACCGACGCCACCTGCAATGCCTGGTTTACCGACAACTACCTGCCGGTGATCCAGGGCAAGCGCCTGTATAAGGTGCGCGCGCAACAGTGCCTGGTGTGCAGCGGTTCGTTCGACCAACCGGTGGTTTTCCGCAACAACGATCTACCGGGGGTGATGCTCACCAGTGCCGCGCAACGCCTGATGAAGCTCTATGCGGTCAAGCCCGGCAAGCGCGCCGTGGTGCTCACCGGCAACGATGACGGCTACCTCGCCGCCCTCGACCTGCATGACCAGGGCGTCGACGTGGCCGCCGTGATCGACCTGCGTCACGCTCCGGCAGACAACGCCCTGCCCGCGGCCCTGGCCCAGCGTAAGATCCCGTGCCTGACCAACAGCACGGTGTTCGAGGCCCTGCATGAAAAAGGCCTGCGCCATGTGAAGGGCGTCGACGTGCGTCAGATCACCGGCCAGGGCCAGGTCAGCGCCAGCGGGCAAGTGATCGACTGCGACCTGCTGTGCATGTCCGCCGGTTATATGCCGGTCTATCAGTTGCTGTGCCAGGCCGGTGGCAAGCTGGCCTATGACGACTCGCGTGCGGAGTTCAGCCTCAGCGGTTTACCGCAGAACCTGAATGTGGCCGGCTCCGTGCACGGTCGGCACCAGTTGGACAACGTGCTGGCAGACGCCACCAATGCCGCCGCCGACAGTGTGCTCGCCCTCGGCTTGAAGACTGCCAGCCCGCGCGTGCCGCTGCGCAGCGAAGCCCAGGTCAACTTCCACTGGCCAATCTTCCCGCACCCCAAGGGCAAGGACTTCGTGGATTTTGACGAAGACCTGCAAGTGGCGGACATCGTCAACGCCACCCGCATCGGCTACCGCGATGTGCAGTTGGTCAAGCGTTACTCCACGGTCGGCATGGGCCCGTCCCAGGGGCGCCACTCGGCGCTGCCGACCGCGCGGCTGGTGGCCTGGGCGACCCAGCGCAATATCAGTGAAACCGGAGTGACCACCGCACGGCCGCCATTCGTGGCGGAAAAACTCGCGCATGTCGCCGGGCGTGCCTTCGACCCCTACCGCCAAACGCCGATGCACGCGCGCCATGTGCAAGCCGGGGCGAAGATGATGCCTGCCGGTATCTGGCAACGCCCGGCCTACTATGGCAAGCCCGAGGACCGCGAAGCCTGCATGCAGGCCGAAGCGCTGCACGTGCGCAACAAGGTTGGCCTGATCGATGTGTCGACCCTGGGCGGCCTGGATGTACGCGGCCCGGACGCCGCCGAACTGCTCAACCGCATGTACACCTTTGCGTTCCTCAAGCAGCCGGTGGGCCGTTCGCGTTATGCGCTGATGACCAACGAACACGGCGTGGTGATCGACGACGGCGTGTGCGCGCGGCTGGCCGACAAGCATTTCTACGTCACCGCCACCACCAGCGGCGTCGACCGCATCTACCAGCAGATGCTCAAGTGGAACGCGCAGTGGCGCCTGGACGTGGACGTGACCAACGTCACGGCAGCGATCTGTGCGGTGAACGTGGCCGGGCCGGATTCGCGCAAGGTGCTGGAACAGGTGTGCAGCGACCTCGACCTCAGTGCTGAAGGCTTCCCCTACCTGGGCGTGCGCCAGGGCACGGTGGCCGGGACCAAGGCCCGCCTGCTGCGGGTGGGTTTCGTCGGCGAACTGGGCTATGAAATCCACGTACCGGCGCGCCACGGCCTGGCGTTGTGGGACGCGTTGATGACGGCCGGCAAGGCCTTTGACATTCGCCCCTTCGGCGTCGAGACCCAACGCCTGCTGCGCCTGGAAAAAGGCCACGTGATCATCAGCCAGGACACCGATGGCATGACCCACCCGGCGGAAATCGACATGGGCTGGGCAGTGAGCCGCACCAAGCCGTTTTTCGTCGGCCGCCGCTCGGTGGACATCCTCGAAGCCCAACCGCTGAAACGCAAACTGGTGGGCTTCAGCCTGCCCAAGGGCAGCGTACAACCGCTGGAAGGCCACCTGGTGCTCAACGGCGCGGACATCAGCGGCAACGTCACCTCCTGCGAATACTCCAGCAGCCTGGGCCGTATCATCGGCCTGGCCTATGCCGGGATCGACCAGAGCACACCGGGGCAGCGCATTCCGATTCGCGTCGAGGGCGGCATCGTCGTCCAGGCCGAGGTGGTGCAACTGCCGTTCTTCGACCCCACCAACCAACGCCAGGAGGGTTAAGCCATGACCAGTCTGAAAGCCCACGAATTGTTCACGCCTGCCTGCCAGTTGCAAGATCAGACCGACCTGCCCCGGGTTGGCTTTCGCGGTACGCAAAGCGCCGAGTACCTCAGCGCACGCGGCTTCACCCTGCCCGGTGCGCCCAACCGCGCACTCGCGCAGGCCGACGGCGGTTGGGTGGCGCGCCTGTCGCAGAACGAATACCTGTTGTTGGGCAGCCCCCAGGATGAGGGCCAGCGCATCGCCGATGAAGAAGCGCGCTGGGAACTCGACCACCGCGCCAACTACCTGCTGCCGCGCCAGGACAGCCATGCCTGTGTGCGGCTCAGCGGCGGTGTGATTGCCCAGGTCATGGCCAAGCTGTGCGGCGTCGACCTCAGCCACCCGACATTCAAACCGGGCATGGTGGCGCAGACGTCGGTGGCGCGGGTGAATGGGATTGTCATCCACACAGGGAGTGTGGAGGTGCCGGCGTTTCATATCCTGTGGGATCGCGCCTCGAAGGAATACTTCGAGGGCGCGTTAGTGGATGCATTGGAGGAGTTTGGCGGCGTGGATCAGTCGGTATAGCCCAACCGCCCCGCCCTGACCTTCTGGGTGTGTTGACGTGTCGCCAGGCAGTAATACAACGGACACGTCACCACCAACCCCACCAGCCACGACAAGTCCGCGCCTTCCACCAGGTTGGCCCACGGCCCCACATACAGCGAGGTATTGGCAAACGGCAGTTGCACAAGGATGCCAAGGAAATACGCCACGATCGCATGCAGATTGAAACGCCCGTACACCCCGCCATCCGCCTGGAAGATCGAGGCAATGTCATAGACCCCGCGCTTGATGACGTAGAAGTCGATCAGGTTGATCGAGGCCCACGGCACCAGTACCAGCAACAGCGCGAGGATCAGGCCGATAAATTGCGAAATGAAGTCCGCCGACGCGCCCAACGCGACGACACAGCAACCGGCGAGGATCACGCCTGAGAGCAGCACGCGCACCTTGATGCTGGGGGTCCAGTGGCTGGCGAAGGTCTGGACCGAGGTGATGATCGACAGCACCGCGCCATACAGATTCAGGGCGTTGTGGCTGATGATGTTGAGCAGGAACAGCACCATCAGGATCGGCCCCAGCCAGCCGGTGGCTTGCTTGACGGCGAGCATGGCTTCGGTGCCTTCGGGGGTGGCCAGTGCCGCGACCAGGCCAAAGGCGAAGGACAGGATGGTGCCAAGGGTCGCGCCCAGGTAAGTCGCGATAAATGGCCGAGTGATGCCGATATCCGCCGGCAGGTAGCGTGAGTAGTCGCTGGTGTAGGGCGAAAAGCTGATCTGCCAGATCACCCCCAGCGATACGGTGGCCAGCCAGCCGGCCGCGTTGAAGCCGCCACGGGTGAGGAAGTCCGCCGGCAGGTCATGGGCGAAGATGTAGACGAACCCCGCCAGCAACGCGCTGCCCATCACCCAGGTACCGATACGGTTGAGGCTATGGATAAAGCGGTAGCCGATCACGCCGATAGCCGTGGCGGCGAGCGCGCCGATCAGGATGCTTGCCGGCACCGGGACCGACGGCAAGATGCCGACGATGGACTTGCCCGCCAGTACGATATTGGAAATGAAGAAACCGATGTAGATCAGCGCGGCGAAGAACACGATCAGCAGCGCACCGTAACGGCCGAACTGGCCCCGGCTCTGCACCATCTGCGGGATGCCCATGCGCGGGCCCTGCGCCGATGCGAGGGCAATCACGATGCCGCCGAGCAGGTGCCCAAGGGCAATCGCCAACAGCCCCCACACCAGGTTGAGATGGAACACCTGGGCCACCATGGCGCCGGTGACGATGGGCAGCGGTGCAATGTTGGTGCTGAACCATAAGGTGAACAGGTCGCGGGCCTTTCCATGGCGCTCTGCGAGGGGGACGTAATCGACCGTGTGATGCTCGATCAGGGGGTCTTGCCGGGACATCTGGGGCATGGAAATGAACTCGCGTTTGTCTGATCTTATAGTTGTTTGACGCCAAACCGGGGGAGCTCTGCGGCCGCCCCTCAGATGAACACCATATTATGGTATTCCAACATTTTCACAAGACTGATCCGTAGTCTCAGCGCGCATCTGATCCGCAAGTGTGCCACAGGGCACGCGGTTATTTCCTGGCATAGTCCCCGTATTTATTGGCTGTAAGAGCCAGGATCGACGTTCATCGGGTGATTGAAAAAGCGGTTGCACGGACTGTATTACGGTATACCATCATACCTACAAACCTATAAAAGCCGCTTAAACCGCAGAGGACCGTCCCATGATCGATGCCGCCATCTACAAACAAGTGATGGGTTCGTTTCCGTCCGGGGTCACCGTGATCACCACGCTCGATGATGATGGGCAAATCGTCGGGCTGACGGCCAGCGCCTTCAGCTCGTTATCCATGGACCCGGCCCTGGTGTTGTTTTGCCCCAACTACAGTTCCGACTCGTACCCGGTGTTGATCAAGAACAAGCGCTTTGCCATCCACGTCCTTTCCGCAGGCCAGCAAAGCGAAGCCTACGCGTTCGCGCGCAAGGGCAAGGACAAGGCGCAAGGCATCGAATGGACCTTGAGCGCACTGGGCAACCCGATCCTGGCCAATGCCACGGCGGTGATCGAGTGCGAGTTGTGGCGCGAATACGAAGGCGGCGACCACGCGATCATGGTCGGCTCGGTGAAGAACCTGATCGTGCCCCAGCAGAACGCCGGGCCACTGGTGTACTGTCACGGCAAGATGGGCGCCCTGCCGCTGCCGGCCTGAGCCACACAATCATCAGGCAGCCCTCGGTCAGGTTTTGCTCTGGCTTCTGTGTGCCTTAGAGCCAACCGGAGTCGTGTCTGGTGTACTCGGTTAGACATGTGGGAGGGGGCTTGCCCCCGATCGCGGTGGGACAGCCCGCTTATTTGTCGCTGACCCACCGCCATCGGGGGCAAGCCCCCTCCCACAGTTTGATTGCGGGATGACGGCCAGATACAGGTCAGGTTCGAAACCGGCTGACCAGTTGATTCAACGTCTGCGACAACGCCGTCAATTGCTGTGCATCCTGGCGTGTGGCGTCGGCCAGGCTTGCCACCAATTGCGCATCCCCGTGAATCTGGCTGATATGCCGATTGATGTCTTCGGCCACCTGGTGCTGCTCTTCCGCGGCGGTGGCGATTTGCGTGTTCATGTCGCGGATCACGTCCACCGACTCGCGGATCAACCCGAAGCTTTCGCGAGCGTCGTTGATCGACACCACCGTTTCCTGGGACACCTCAAGGCTGGCATGCATCTGCTTGCCCATCTGGTGCGTGCGCCGCGCCAGGTTACCCAGCAGCCCGTCGATTTCGCCGGTGGAGTCCGACGTGCGTTTGGCCAACGCGCGCACCTCGTCCGCCACCACCGCAAAACCACGGCCCTGCTCACCCGCCCGCGCGGCTTCGATGGCGGCGTTCAGCGCCAACAGGTTGGTCTGTTCGGCGATGGAGCGGATGGTGCCGAGGATCGACTGGATGTCGTTGCTGTCTTTTTCCAGTTGCTCCATGGCCTGGGCGGAGTGGCCGATTTCTTCGCTCAGGCGCCCCACGCTGTTCACCGCCGCGTCGATCTGTTGCTGCCCGGTATGGGCCTGGCGCTGGCCGTTGTCGGCCGAGTCGGCGGCCTGGCTGCAGGAACGCGCGACTTCGTTGGAAGTGGCGACCATTTCATGAAACGCGGTGGAGACCATATCCACCGCTTCGCGCTGGCGCGAGGCGACTTCGGCCATTTCCACCGAGACTTCAGTGGCACTGCCAGAGCTGCTGTGGATCTGCCCGGCGGCCTGGCCGATGCGTTGAATCAGCGTGCGGATCGCTTCGAGGAACTGGTTGAACCAGCCGGCCAGTTGCGCCGTCTCGTCGCGGCCCTTGATCGCCAGGCGCGCGGTCAGGTCACCTTCGCCTTGAGCGATACCTTCCAGGCCACTGGCCACGCCGCGAATCGGCTTGACGATCAGCCCGGCAAACCAGGCCCCGACCCCGGCAAACAGCACCGCGCACACCAGCGCGATGGCCGCGATCAGCCAGGTCAGGCGCGCCGCGCCGGCCATCACTTCACTTTCGCGCATCACCCCGACAAATCGCCAGCCCAACGCCTTGGATGGCCAGACAAGCGCCATGTAGCGCTCCCCCGCCAGCTCGACCTGGACCAAACCCTGGCCGGCCTCGCTCAACTGCCGGTAGCCCTCGCCCAACTCGCCCAGCGCCTTGAAGTTATGGGACGGGTCATTCGGGTCGACCAGTACGGTATTGTCGGCCTCCATCAGCATCAGGTAGCCGCTCTCGCCCAACTTGATCTGCTTGACCAGGTCGGTCAGTTGCTTGAGCGATACGTCGATATTCACCACCCCACCCGGCTTGCCCTGGCGGCTGTTGAAACTTTGCACGGTGCTGACCAGCACCACATCGTCGGCGGCCCAGTAGTAGGCCTGGGTGCGCAGGGTCTTGCCCGGCTGCGCCATCGCGGTTTTGTACCAGGGACGCGTGCGCGGGTCGTAGCTGGCGAGCTGGGGGTCGCCGGGCCAGAACACATAACCACCGTCTTCGGTGCCCAAGGACAGATAGGTATAGGCCGAATGACTCTTGGCCAAGCCTTCGAACAGTTTGAACACCTGCTCGTCACGCACGCCGGGGGCGACGCGCGCAGCATCGGCGGCCAGGTAGCGTTTCACATCGCCATCAATGCCCTGCAACTGCGGGTGCGCTGCCAGGTAGGCGACGTTCTGGCTGATGCCCTCGAAAAACAGCTGCATGGCGTTGTCGACCTGGCGGATCTCGCGCTCGCTGCCGTCGATAAAGCCATCCCGTGCTTCATGACGCACGTTGAGGATGATCATCACAGCCACCAGAATCACCGGCAGGCTGGCGATCACCGTAAAGGCCAGGATCAATTTTTGTTTTATGTTCATCTAGCTCGCCTTCCTTGTGAGGTGAGAGTGCGACCGTTGGAGAGAAAAGTTTTGCGGATATTCCGTATTATGGTATACCAACAATCAATCCGCCGAACAGCCGTCATCACTGGCAGGCTTCACAAGGGCGTGAGCATTCAAGGGCCCGCAGTCGACAGGCCGATCACAATAGATCCGAGGTAAGCGTCATGAAGTTTTCCCTGTTCGTACACATGGAGCGCTGGGATGAAAGCATCAGCCACCGCCAGCTGTTCGAAGACTTGACCGAACTGACCCTGATGGCCGAAGCCGGTGGTTTCAGCACCGTATGGATTGGCGAGCACCACGCCATGGAATACACCATCTCGCCCAGCCCGATGCCGTTGCTGGCTTACCTCGCGGCCAAGACCACCACCATTCACCTGGGCGCCGGCACCATCATCGCGCCGTTCTGGCACCCGCTGCGGGTGGCGGGTGAATGCGCCTTGCTCGACGTGATCAGCAACGGCCGCATGGAAGTCGGCCTGGCCCGTGGCGCTTACCAGGTGGAATTCGACCGCATGGCCGGCGGCATGCCCGCCTCCAACGGTGGCCAGGCCCTGCGCGAAATGGTGCCGGTGGTGCGCGCACTGTGGCAGGGCGACTACGCCCATGATGGCGACCTCTGGAAGTTCCCCACCTCCACCAGCGTGCCCAAACCGATCCAAAAGCCCAACCCGCCGATGTGGATCGCCGCCCGCGACCCGGACTCACACAACTTCGCAGTGGCCAACGGCTGCAACGTGATGGTCACGCCGCTGATGAAAGGCGATGAAGAGGTGCTCGACCTGAAGAACAAATTCCAGGCCGCCCTGGACAACAACCCGGCGGTGCCGCGCCCGCAATTGATGGTGCTGCGCCACACCCACGTACACGCCGCCGACGATCCAGAGGGCTGGAAAGTCGGGGCCAAGGCGATCTCCAAGTTCTATCGCACCTTCGATGCCTGGTTCGGCAACAAAGAGGTGCCGGTCAACGGCTTCCTGGCGCCAAGCCCGGAGGAAAAATTCGCCGCCCGCCCCGAGTTCGAACTGGACAGCCTGCACAAGACCGCGATGATCGGCACCGCCGAAGAGATCATCCCGCGCATCAAGTACTACCAGGAATTGGGCGTGGATGAGTTCAGCTTCTGGTGCGACAACAGCTTGCCCCACGCCGAGAAGAAGAAATCCCTGGCGCTGTTTATCGAGCAGGTCGTGCCAGCGTTTCGTTGATTGATATGAGCCGTAGGCCGGTGGGGATGTTCCGCCACGCCTACGGCTGCTTTGCCAACTGATACACCGCCCCCAACCAGACGCCCCCCGAAAGCCGAACAGGTCCGCACCGGGAGCGGCCTGCCGCGCCGCGATCGCCCAATCCTCTTGAATACTTGCCTGATCCTCCGACTTATCGGCGCTTTGATAGATAGCCCTTGCCCCCTGGTCTAGAGTTCGACAATGAGCGCCTGTCGCTCGCATAAGAAAAAAGCCCCACCGACCGAAGATCAGCCGATGAGCCACGGAGCCATGCATCATGGAGCTACGAATCAACCAAAAGTCCTATCAGGTCGATGCCGACGCCGACACGCCATTGCTGTGGGTCATCCGTGATGACCTTGGGCTGACCGGTACCAAGTACGGCTGCGGCCTGGCGCAATGCGGCGCCTGCTCGGTGCTGGTGGACGGCAACGTGGTGCGTTCCTGCGTCACGCCGGTGGCGGGTGTGGTCGGTCGCGAGATCACCACCATCGAGGCCATCGAGGCCGATGCGGTGGGCCAGCGGGTGGTCGCCGCCTGGGTCGAGCATCAAGTGGCGCAATGCGGTTACTGCCAGTCCGGGCAGGTGATGGCCGCCACCGCGCTGCTCAAGCACACCCCCGCGCCGAGTGATGCGCAGATCGAAGCAGCGATGGTCAACCTGTGCCGCTGCGGCACCTATAACGCCATTCGTACCGCGGTGCATGACCTGGCCAAGCAGGAGAACGCCTGATGAACACGCGCTACGAGCTACCCGACCTGTCGCTGAGCGAGCCCATCAACCTGTCGCGCCGGCGCTTTCTGGCCAGCACGGCCGTGGGCGCGCTGGTCATCGGATTCGGCTTGCCGCTGGGCTCTGCCCGGGTGCAGGCCGCCGCCACGGCGGAACGCGGCACCCAGGTGCCGGCGTTCCTGGAGATCCGCCCGGACGGCAGCGTGCGCCTGCTCAGCCCCTTCATGGAAGGTGGCCAAGGCACCCATACCGCGATGGCGCAGATTGTCGGCGAAGAGCTGGACGCCGACCCCGCCACGTTCATCGTCGAAGCCGCGCCGCCCGGTGAAGCGTATGTGGTGATGGAAAACGGCATGCGCATTACCGGCGGCAGCATGTCGGTGCGCATGAGTTACCCGACCATGCGCCGCCTCGGCGCCCTGGCCCGCGCCATGCTGTTGCAGGCCGGCGCCGAGCAGTTGGGCGTACCGCTGGCCGAGCTGACCACCCAGCCGGGCCGTGTGGTTCATGCCGCGTCTGGCCGCTCACTGGGCTACGGCGAGCTGGCCAGTCGCGCGCTGGACATGCCGGTGCCCGACCCGGCCAGCATCACCCTGCGCGACCCGAGCCAGTTCCGCTGGATCGGCAAGCCGGTCAAGCGCCTGGATGCCTATGACAAATCCACCGGCAAGGCGCAATACAGCATCGACATGAAGGTCGACGGCATGCTCCACGCCGCCGTGCAGCACGCGCCGCGCCTGGGCATGAGCGTGGGCGGCCTGCGCAACCAGGCCCAGGTCGAAGCCATGAAAGGCGTGCACTCGGTGCATCAACTGCCTGGGGCGGTCGCCGTCGTGGCCGAACGCTGGTGGCACGCCAAGCGCGCCGTCGAGGCGATCCAGGTCGACTGGCAGGAAGCTGCCGCCGATGCCAGCGTGCGCGTGATGCCGGCGAATTTTTCCAGCGACACGTACCGTGATTTTCTTGCGGCCCAACAAGGCCCGGCCCGCGACGACGAAAACCAAGGCGACGTCGCCGCCGCCCTGGCAAGCGCCAAGACTCAGGTCGAAGCCACCTACCACAATCAATACGTCAACCACGCTCAGTTGGAGCCGCCGTCGGCCTTGGCACGCTTCAACCCCGACGGCACGCTGGACATCTGGCTGCCCAACCAGGCGCCCGACCTGTTCCGCGCCGACATCGCCAAGCGCGCCGGTCTCGACCCGTCCAAAATCAACCTGCACTCGCCCCTGCTGGGCGGCTTTTTCGGCCGCCATTTCCTGTATGACTCGGCCAGCCCGTACCCGCAGGCCATCGCCCTGGCCAAGGCGGTGGGCCGTCCGATCAAGTTGATCTGGAGCCGCGAGGAAGAGTTTCTGCGCGATGTGCTGCGCCCGGTGGCGGTGGTCAAGTTCCGCGCCGCGCTGGACGCCGAAGGCTTGCCCGTGGCAATCGAGGCAGTCAGCGCCACCGAAGGCCCCACCGAAGCCATCGCCGGCAAACAGGGCGAAAAGCTCGACCCCACGGCCCTTGAAGGGCTGTCGGGCAAGAGCTACGCCATCCCCAACAAACGCATCGCGCAGATCTACGTCAAGGGCCCGGCCATGCTCGGCTATTGGCGCTCGGTGGGCAATTCGCTCAACGACTTCTTCTACGAAGCGTTCCTTGATGAACTGGCGGACAAAGGCGGCCGCGATCCCTTTGAGCTGCGCCTGCACCTGCTGCGCGACAACCCACGGCTGACCACCTTGCTCAACGCGGTGGGCGAGCTGTCCGGTGGCTGGAAGCGTGGCCCCTACACCGCCGAGGATGGCACCCGACGCGCGCGCGGCGTGGCCATGGCTTCGCCGTTTGGCTCCCACGCCGCAGTGATCGCCGAAGTGTCGATCGACAAGGGCCAGGTCAAGGTGCACCAGATCTGGGAAGCCATCGATCCGGGCAGCATCGTCAACCCGGCGATCATTGAGGCCCAGGTCAATGGCGCCGTGGCGTTGGGCCTGTCGCAAACCTTGCTGGAGGAAGCGGTGTACGTGGACGGCAAGCCACGTGCGCGCAACTACGACCTGTACCCGATCCTGCCGCCTTCGCGCATGGCCCAGGTGCACGTCAAGATCGTCGAAAGTGGCGAAAAGATGGGCGGTATCGGCGAACCACCGCTGCCTGCCGTGGCGCCGGCGGTGGCCAATGCGGTCGCGCAGCTGACTGGCCAGCGCATCCGCAGCCTGCCATTGAGCCGATACACCTTCAGCTAACCGACAAGGAACGCCCATGAACAACCGCCGATTCGCAAGAACCGTAGGCTGGCTCGCGCTGGCCGGCCTGGTCGCCGCCGCGCTGCTGGCCTGGTATGTCAACCGCCAGCCCGCTTCACCCTTCGCACAGGAAGCGGCCGCCAGTAGCGAGCCGGCCCTGATCAGCCGTGGCGAGTACGTCGCCCGCCTCAGCGACTGCGTGGCCTGCCACAGCCTGCCGGGCAAGGCACCGTTTGCCGGCGGCCTGGAGATGGCCACGCCGCTGGGAGCTATCCACGCCACCAACATCACCCCCGACCAGGGCACCGGCATCGGCGCCTACAGCCTGGCCGACTTCGACCGCGCGGTGCGCCACGGCGTAGCGCCAGGTGGTCGACGCCTCTACCCGGCCATGCCCTACCCGTCCTATGCCAAGCTCAGCGACGACGACGTGCGTGCGCTGTACGCGTTTTTCATGCATGGCGTGCAACCGGCCAAGCAGCCGAATATCCCCAGCGATATTCCCTGGCCGCTGAATATGCGCTGGCCCATCGCGCTGTGGAATGGCCTGTTCGCGCCGACCGCCACCTACGCGGCCAAGCCCAGCCAGGACGCGCTGTGGAACCGCGGCGCCTACATCGTCCAGGGGCCGGGCCACTGCGGCAGCTGCCACACGCCGCGCGGCCTGGCTTTCAACGAGAAGGCCCTCGACGAATCCGGCGCGCCGTTCCTCGCCGGCGCCCTGCTCGACGGTTGGTACGCCCCCAGCCTGCGCCAGGACCCCAACACCGGGCTGGGGCGCTGGAGCGAACCGGAGATCGTGCAGTTCCTTAAGAGCGGGCGTAATCAACACGCGGTGGTCTACGGTTCGATGACCGAAGCCTTCAACAACTCCACCCAGTTCATGGCTGACGACGACCTGGCGGCCATCGCGCGCTACCTCAAGTCACTGCCCGGCGACCCGCAGCGCGACGGCACACCCTGGCACTACGTGACCGCCGAAGCGCGCCCGGACTCCCCCGGCGCGCACACCTACGCGACCCGCTGCGCCTCCTGCCACGGCCTTGACGGCAAGGGCCAACCCAAGTGGATGCCACCGCTGGCCGGCGCCACCTCGGCACTGGCCAAGGAAGACGCCTCGGCGATCAACATCACCCTCAACGGCTCGCAACGCATCGTCGCCGCCGGCGTGCCGGACGCGTACCGCATGCCGGCCTTCCGCGAGCAACTGACCGACGCGCAAATCGCCGAGGTTCTGAGTTTCGTGCGCAGCAGTTGGGGCAACAGCGGTGGCGCGGTCGACGCGAAGGCGGTGGCCAAGCTGCGCGGGCATACAGACCCGGCCAGCAGCAGCCCGATTATTCTGCATATGCGCTGAAAGGCGTATTCCGGCGATCGCCCCGGCACACAGACCTGTTGTGGCGAGCGGGCTTGCCCCGCGTTGGGCTGCGCAGCAGCCCCAAAACCAGCCTCTACAGAGTGTCTGATACACCGCGCTCTTCTTGACTGGGGCTGCTGCGCAGCCCAACGCGGGGCAAGCCCGCTCGCCACAGCAAGCCCTCTCACCACAGCAAGCCCGCTCGCCACAGCAGCCCCTATCTACCGGGTGTTCAGCGTTGAGCCCAAGCAGATACCCATGCTCAGGAGGAGAACACTTGCGCCCGTGGTCGCGCAGGCTGTGGGTGCCTGAGCGGTTGCTGCCGGGCGAGTTGCGCCTGGACATGAGCGACGGCATCCAGCACTCGCTGTGCCCAGTTTTCGTCCTGCGGGTCCACCACGACCACGCGGAAACCATGGTCATGGCCTTCACTGCGCACACCTTCGGAATCATCGACATGCAAGTCGATATCGAAGGCCGGCGGAAATTTGGAGGGGGTATTCGACAGGCCATGCACCGTCAGCGCACGGTTGTGCAGCACGCTGTTGACCACACCGTCGACACGGATGCCATACAGCATGAGCCAACGCCGAATATAGGACGGTGTGCGACCGGACGAGGTATAGACCCAGATGCTGCAACCCTGGCGGCGCAGTTCGCGGGTCAGGGCGCGTGTCCCCAGGCGCAGCGGCTCGCCGAGCAACCGGTGGACACAGGCCGGCAGCCGGCTGCGTTCGACGGCGCTATGGTGGAGCTGGCAGGCCAATGTGTCATCGATATCAAACGAGATACGGATGCGCGGGCGTTTGAACAGGCGCTGGAGCGTGTCGGTCACTGAATACCGTCCCATCAAAGGCCTCCCTGATAGGCAGGCACGGCGGTGTCGCTCAGGAAAAACTTCATTGGATCAGGCGCCTTATCTTCCAGGAACGCAGCGTATTTTTTCTTGATCTTGGGCAATTCGTACAACGCCTTGACGCCATGCTTGGCGGAGTTGCGTATGACCGAGGACGGGTTGAAATAGCCCTCGGCGTTATCCAGCGTCAGCACGAACGGCGGCAACCCGGCGCGCATCAGCAAGTAGCTGACGATCAGCGAGCCACTGCGGTTGTTGCCCTCGATGAACAATTGCGGCTTGCTGAGGATGCGCACATACACACCCGCGGCACGCTTCCACACGGACTCACTGCGATACGCGCAATACCAGTTGTACAAGTCCTTGATGCCACCTTCAACGTTGTTGAAAAAGTGCTCCTCGGTGGCCGCCAGGTGCTGGGCGTATTCCAGCCGACGCACCGGGTCCTTGCCGCAGAGCACGGTGGCGTTGATCTCCAGCATCAGGTTCAGTTGCTGCAGATCGAACAGGTCGACGCCGCGAGCGACATAATCGTCAATCAGCGCGTAGCCTTCAAGCACGTTGTGCAGCACTTCGTCCGTCAAGGGGTCGCGCGGCTCGGTAAAGTGCCGGCTGAGTTCGGCAAAGCGGCTCTGTACCTCACGCAGTGCGCGTTCGATCGCGGGCAAATCAAGGCGACGTGTTGCAGGCATTGGCAATCCTGAGAAACGTTGGATAAGTGGGTCAGCTGAACTTGCCGCTGATGTAGTCCCCGGTCATTTGTTCGCGCGGGTTGTCGAAAATCTGCGCGGTGGGGCCCATCTCCACCAGGTAGCCGGTGCGCGTGCCCTGGGAAATGTCCACTGAGAAGAAGGCCGTGGTGTCCGCCACGCGGATGGCCTGCTGCATATTGTGGGTGACCAGCGCGATGGTGTAGTCCTTCTTCAACTCGACCATCAGTTCCTCGACCCGGCGGGTGGCGATCGGGTCCAGCGCGGAACAAGGCTCGTCGAGCAACAGCACCTCCGGCTCGGTGGCGATGGCTCGGGCGATACACAGCCGTTGCTGCTGGCCACCGGACAGCGACAGGCCGCTGACCTTGAGCTTGTCCTTGACCTCATCCCACAGCGCGGCGCCTTGCAGGGCGTGCTTGACGCGATCACCCAGGTCGCCCTTGTAGCGGTTGAGGCGCAGGCCGAAGGCGACGTTGTCGAAGATGCTCATCGAAAACGGGTTCGGCTGTTGAAACACCATGCCGATATAGCGGCGCACGACCACTGGATCAACGCCCTTGCCGTAGACGTCCTGCCCGAGGAAATGCACATGGCCCTCGAAGCGAAAGCCCTTCACCAGATCGTTCATGCGGTTGAGGCTACGCAGCACGGTACTTTTGCCGCAGCCGGAAGGCCCGATGAAGCCGGTGATCTTGTTTTTTTCGATCGGCACATGGCTGTCACGCACGGCCATGAAGTTGCCGTAGAAAATCTTGTCCAGTTTGCAGTCCATGACCACAGGCGCCTGGGTGACAAACGGAGCGGCTCGTTGCGCAGTTGATACGTTCAAAATTCAGGTGCTCCCGTTCTCAATACTTGGGCTTGCCGAAAATACGGCTGACGATATTTACGACCAGCACGATCATGACCAGCACCAGCGAGGCCGCCCAGGCGAGCTCAAGCTGGTTGTCGAAGGGCATGCCTGAAAAGTTGTAAATCAGCACGGCCAACGAGGCCGTCGGATTCATGACGGCCAGGCTGCCGTCGTGGTAGATCCAGTAGTTGCTGAACAGCGCGGTAAACAACAACGGCGCGGTTTCGCCCGCCGCTCGCGCCACGGCCAGCATGACGCCCGTGAGGATCGCCGGCAGGCCGGTGGGCAAGACGATTTTCCAGATGACCTGCGAGCGTGTGCAGCCCATGCCGTAGGCCGCATCCTTCATGATCTTGGGCACCATCCTC
Organism: Pseudomonas sp. MPR-R2A5; assembly: GCF_058793055.1. Lineage (NCBI taxonomy): Bacteria > Pseudomonadati > Pseudomonadota > Gammaproteobacteria > Pseudomonadales > Pseudomonadaceae > Pseudomonas > Pseudomonas sp. MPR-R2A5. The sequence goes on along the minus strand of NZ_JBXAFK010000054.1, from coordinate 31,794 downwards.
ATCGACTCTTCCGCCGTCAGCACCACGATGGGCAGCATCAGGACCGCCAGTGCCACGCCGCCCGCCGGGGCCGAGTAGGTCCCGGTGGTCATCACCACCAGGGCATAGGCAAACACCCCGGCCAGGATGGAAGGCAGCCCCGTGAGCATCTTGGCGGCAAAGCGCGAGGCGTTGGCCAGCTTGCTGTCCGGCCCCAGTTCGGCCAGGAAGATCGCCGCCATGATGCCGACCGGTACGGCGATAGCCGCCGCGATACCGACCATCACAAAGGTGCCGGCCATGGCGTTGCCGAAGCCACCGCCCGTCTCGAACCCCGTCGGAGGCAACTCGGTGAACACTTCCAGGCTCAGGCGCGCCCCGCCGCGCATGATCAGCATGTAGAGCACGGAGATCAGCGGCACGCTGGCCAGTAGCGCGCCGCCCCAGACCAGAGTGGTCAATACCAGGCTACGCAGGGCGCGGCCTTCGAACTTGCGCTGCAAGCTGGGCATCGCGCCTGCGGGCGCGGTCAGGTCGGTTGCTGCAGTGAGATCAGTCATCACTTATTACCCCGTTGGGCATACATCATGATCATGGAGCCGAAGACGTTCACGATCAGCGTGATCAACATCAGCACCAGTGCCGCGTACATCAACACCTCGATCTCGTTCGGCCCGGCTTCGGGGAAGTTCAGCGCCAGCAAGGCCGCCAGGGTATTGGCCGGGGCAAACAGCGACAGGGAGATGTTGTTCGCGTTACCGACCAGCATGGCCAGGGCCATGGTTTCACCCAGCGCGCGGCCCAGGCCCAGGACCAGCGAGCCGAAAATACCGGTGGCGGCGGACGGGACCATCACCTTGAGGATCGCTTCCCAATGGGTGGTGCCCATGCCATAGGCCGCTTGCTTGGTTTTCATCGGCACGGCGGTCAGGGCGTCCTGGGACACCGCGGCAATGGTCGGCAGAATCATGATGGCCAGTACCAGCGCCGCCGGGAGCAGCCCCGGCCCGCTCAAGGACGTGCCGAAAAACGGGATCCAGCCCAGTTCAGTGTTCAACCAGGCCGTCAGCGGGCGAATGGCCGGAATCACCACGTAGATGCCCCACAGGCCGTACACCACGCTGGGGATCGCGGCGAGCAATTCGACGATGGTACGAAACACGGCGGCCAGTTTTGCGGGCAGGAAGTCCTGGGTCAGGAAAATCGCCATGCTGACGCCGAAAAACCCGGCGATCAACAAGGCGATCAGGGCGCTGTACAGCGTGCCCCAAATAGCCGGCAGAATGCCGTACTTGCCCTGGTTGACGTCCCAGACGCTGCCGAGCAATACGTCAAAACCGTGCTTTTCCATGCCGGGAAGGGCTTTGCGTCCCACCTCGAAGACCAAGGCAAAGACCAATGCCAGCACCAGCACCACCCCTATTCGCGCAAGCGCACGGAAGGTCCGGTCAACCAGGAAATCCTTCGTAGACGGTGGCTGGCAGGCAGAATCCGGGTTAACCGGTACGACAAAAGGTGTGTTCATTGGCGAGTTCCGGAACAGGGGGGAAGCGCTCCCGGCATGGCTGGCAGCACACACCGAGAGAGGCCCTAAGCGCGTTACTGGATGTTGGCGGACGCTTTGCGAACCTGGTCCACGACCGATTTCGGCAGCGGGATATAACCCATCGAGTCGGCGATTTTCTGCCCCTCGGTCAGGCTGTACTCGACCATTTCACGCATGGCCTTGGCCTTGGCCGGGTTGCCGTTCTGCTTGCGGAAGATCATCCAGGTGTAGGAGGTGATCGGGTACGACTTGGCACCGTCCGGGTCCGGCAGCCAGGCCACCAGGCTTTCCGGCATTTTCACCGCGGCCAGGGCTTCGGCACCGCTTTCGGCGTTCGGCACGACGTAATGACCGGACTTGTTTTGCAGTTGGGCAAAGTCAACCTTGGCCAGCTTGGCGAAGCCGTATTCGATGTAGCCAATAGCGCCCGGGGTCTGGCGTACGGTGGCGGTCACACCATCGTTCTTGGGCGATTTGATGAATTTGTCGCTGGCTGGCCAGTTGACGGTGTTGCCCTCACCCAGCTCTTTCTGGAACTGCGGATTGATCGCTGCCAGGTGCTTGGTGAAGACCGCCGTGGTACCGCTGGAGTCTGCACGCACAACCACGGTGATCGGCGTATCGGTCAGTTTCAGGTCAGGGTTGGCGGCGACGATCTGCGGATCGTTCCACTTGGTGATCTTGCCCAGGAAGATGTTGGAGTACACATCCCGTGGCAGCTTCAGGCCCTTGGGGTTGCCCGGCAGGTTGTAGGCCAGCACGATTTCGCCCGCGGTCATCGGCAGCAACTGCGCGCCTTCGGCGACCTTGGCGATGTCTTCGTCTTTCATCGCCGAGTCACTGGCGGCGAAGTCGACGGTTTTATTCAGGAAGTCCTGTACACCCGCGCCGCTGCCCTTGGATTGGTAATCCACGGTGACACCTTCGCTTTTCTTGCTGAAGTCCTTGAACCAGGTGAGGTAGATCGGTGCAGGGAAACTGGCGCCGGAGCCGGTCAGGCGGACGCTCTCGGCAGCGAACACCGTGGTGCCGCACAGCGATACCGTAACGGCGAGTGCAACAGACTTCATCAAGCTTTTCATTAAGGGAACTCCTTGTGTTTAAGGGCTCCCGAACTTTGCAGCAGTGTTGTTACGTTTTTATGAATGTTGAATGGCAGGCAGCGTTTTTGTCCCCATTTATCGCCACAGCGGCCAATTTCGACGTTATTACCTCATAACACATGCAACTGACGCCGCCCTGGCCAATGGCGTCTGCAGCCGTGAGGTACCCCCGGCTGCAGACGCTACAACGCGGCGGTCAGAACTGCTCTTCCTCCAACGCCATGATGCTCGCGCTCCCGGCGCTGATCGCCGCCAGCAAGGCGTGCACGCGGGGCAGCAGTTGCTCGGCATAGAAACGTGCGCTGATGCCCTTGGCTTCAAGGAAGCTGGCGTCGCCCGTGCCGGCGGCCAGGCGCGCATGCGCCTGCACCGCCGAGCGCGCCATGAGCCAGCCGCCCGACAGGTAGCCGAACAGCATCAGGTAGTTAACGCTGACGCTGCCCGCCCAATCCCCATCGTGTTTGGCCTGGTCGAGTAACAGGGACAAGGCCTGGCGTCCGGCCCCGAGTGCGGCCTCCAGCGTCACCGCCTGGTACGCGAGGGCGTCGATGCGGTGCAGTTGCTCGACGGTTTCATGCATTTCATCCAGCAGGTTGTTCAACAGCTCGCCCTGGTTCAGCAGGGTCTTGCGCCCAACCAGGTCAAGCGCCTGGATACCGGTGGTGCCTTCATAAATGGTGAGGATACGGGCGTCACGATAATGCTGGGCCGCGCCGGTCTCTTCGATAAACCCCATGCCGCCGTGGATTTGCACGCCCAGGGAGGTGACCTCCTGGGCCAGCTCGGTCAGCCAGCCCTTGACGATCGGGGTCCACAGGTCGACCCGGCCCTGATGCTCGCGCGCAAGGTCTGCCGTGGCTGCGCACGCGGCACGGTCGACTTCCGCCGCGGCCACCAGGGCCAACGCGCGCATGGCTTCGATGGACGCTTTCATCTGCAACAACATCCGGCGCACATCCGGAAAGTGGATGATCGAGAAACGGCTGCCGTCCTTACGCGAGCCTTGCAGGCGGTCCTTGGCGTATTGACGCGCCTGCTGGTAGGCCCGTTCGGCAATCGCCAGCCCCTGCAACCCGACACTCTGGCGGGCGTGGTTCATCATGGTGAACATGCAGGCCAGGCCCGTGTGCGGTTCACCGAGCAAATAGCCGACGGCCCCTTCGGGGTCACCAAAGTTCATCACGCAGGTGGGGCTGCCATGAATGCCCAGTTTGTGTTCCAGGGAAATGCACTGCACATGATTGCGCGCACCTGGCCGGCCCTGGGCGTCGAGCAAGAACTTCGGCACCACGAACAATGAAAGGCCCTTGACGCCCACCGGAGCCTCTGGCAACCGCGCCAGCACCAGGTGCACGACGTTGTCGGTCATCTGGTGGTCGCCCCAGGTGATGAAGATCTTCTGGCCGCTGATCAGGTAATGATCGCCCTGGGGGACCGCCCGGCTCTTGATCGCGGCCAGGTCGGAGCCGGCATCCGGTTCGGTGAGGTTCATGGTGCCAGTCCATTCGCCACTGACCAGTTTGGGCAGGTAGTGCGCCTGCAGTTCGGCCGAGCCGTGATGGGCAATGGCCTCGATGGCGCCTTGGGTCAACATCGGGCACAGGGCGAACGCCATATTGGCGCTGTGCCAGATTTCATTGACGGCCGTGCCGATCACGTTGGGCAGGTTCTGCCCGCCATGCTGCTCCGCCGCCGTCAACGAGGGCCAGCCGCCCTCCTGGAACTGCCGATAGGCATCGGCAAACCCCGGCGTTTCCTGCACACCCTGCTCGCCCAACCGCGCCCCCTGGGTATCGCCGACCCGGTTGAGCGGTGCCAGCACGCCGGAACCCAAGCGGCCGGCCTCGCTCAAAATGGCCGAGACCAACTCGTTATTGACATCCTGAAGCCCGGCGCTCGCGCATAACCGCTCAAACCCGACCAATTCCTCCAGCACGAATTCGGTATCGCGGTACGGATGGGCATAACCACTCATTGCTGCTTTCCTCGTTGACTCGTTAGACAGGCTGCTACCGCCTTCGCCGCTGGCGATTGACCCAAACGGCCATCGGCAAAAACCCAGGTGTACTGCGGAGCCCGCAGCACATAGCGCTATTGAGCGTTGAGCGAGTGCGCCCTGGCAATTACCAAATCCGTCGAAAAACTGACGTAAACGGACACTCTCACTGAAGGAGGAACACTGTAACGGTGGGGAGCGGGCTCATTCAGTTAAGGCTTTTTGTAGGAGCGAGCTTGCTCGCGAAGAACGTCAACGATAACGCGTGCTTCCTGAATGAACGCGGCGCCTGCGGGTTCTTCGCGAGCAAGCTCGCTCCTACAAAAAAGCCCTGACTGAATGGCATTAGGGCTTGCCCTGGACGCGGTCGCGGTAACGGCCAGGGCTTTCACCGGTCCACTTCTTGAAGGCCCGATGAAACGCGCTGGGCTCCTGGAAACCGCTGTGCGCGGCGATTTCACCAATGCTGGCCCGTGTCTGGCAAAGCAGCTCCAGCGCCATGCTGCGCCGGACTTCATCTTTGATCTCCTGAAACGAACAGCCCTCGCGCTCCAGGCGTCGGCGCAAGGTACTGGGGCTCATGTGCAAGTCCACCGCCAAGTCCTCCAGGGCCGGCCATTGGCTGTAGTGACTGCCACGCAGGCGCTGGTACACCTGGGTCGAGACGCCATGCGGGTTGCGAAAGCGGATCACCAGCCATTGCGGCGCGCTGCGCAGGAACACCTTGAGCGAAGCCAGGTCCTGGACCACGGCCAGGTGCAGGTAGCTGCTGGCAAATTCGATTTCGGTGCGCTCGGCGCCAAACGTCAGGTTGTAGCCCCACAGCAACAGGTCGTCGCTCTGGGGCGGACGGGCATGGCGGAAATCGGCGCGATCGATGGGCACGCGTCGGCCACCCAACCAGCACAGCAGGCTGATCATCAGCACCAGAAAGGTTTCTTCGCCATAACGACGGGTGTCGTCATCGCCGCCGCCGGCCTCCAGGCGCAGCACCGCGCGCTTGCCCTGCACGCTGAGGCTGCCGCGAAAATCGCGCAGGAACAGGGAGAAACTGGCCAGGCACTGGGTGAGTGCCTTGCCCAGGTTCGGTTCCTGGATCAGCCCCCGGCAGATCAGGGCGAAACTGCCCGGCGGCATGCCATGGGAGTCGAGCCGGAAGAACTCGTCGTTCAACTCGCGAATCTGGATCAGCCATAACGCCGCAAACGCACTGGCCGGCACCCGGGCCTCGGGCTGATTCAGCAGCGCCGGCGCAATGCCCGCTTCGGCCAGCACCGCGGCCTGCCGCTCAGGCTGGTCGCGCAGCGCATGGATCATGACCTGCACGAAGTAGACGGCAACCGAATCCTTTTCCCGCGTGGGCATCATTCTGGGGTCCTGTAGCGTGAACATGGTAAGAAACGCCAATACAACTGACAGGTTACGGCATAGGCCGCCACATTGTCGGGCCCTAGACTCTCGCCCAATGCTCCGTATTGCAAGGCGTGCCTGCCCTGCAAAGGCAGCGCACCTTGAGAAGAGAGACTGACGATGAATTTGCAGACTATCGGCATAATCGGCGCGGGCACCATGGGTAACGGCATCGCCCAGGTCTGCGCAGTGGCCGGCATTAACGTGACCTTGCTGGACATCTGCGCCGGTGCCCTGGAAAAAGCCCTGGCCACGGTGGGCAAGAACCTTGATCGCCAGGTCAGCAAGGGGCTGCTCAGCGAGTCGCAGAAGCACGCCGCCCTGGACAAGATCCGCACCAGCACCGACTACACCAGCCTGGCGCCTGTGCAATGGGTGATCGAGGCCGCCACGGAAAACCTCGAGCTGAAACGACGCGTGTTGCAACAGATCGCCGCGCACGTCGATGAGCGGTGCGTGATTGCCTCCAATACCTCGTCGCTGTCCATCACCGAACTGGCAGCGAGCGTCAACGCCCCCGAGCGCTTTATCGGCCTGCATTTTTTCAACCCGGTGCCGGTGATGGGCCTGATCGAAGTGATCCGGGGCCTGCAGACCAGTGACGCGACCCACGCCCAGGCCATCGAGCTGGCCCAGTACCTGGGCAAAACCGCGATCACCGCCGGCAATCGCCCAGGCTTTGTGGTCAACCGCATCCTGGTGCCGATGATCAACGAAGCGATCCTGGTGCTCCAGGAGGGCCTGGCCAGCGCCGAAGACATCGACGCCGGCATGTGCCTGGGCTGCAACCAGCCGATCGGCCCGCTGGCACTGGCCGACCTGATCGGCCTGGATACCCTGCTGGCGATCCTGGAGGCCTTCTACGACGGCTTCCAGGACAGCAAATACCGCAGCGCCCCGCTGCTGCGGGAGATGGTCGCCGCCGGTTACCTGGGGCGCAAGACCGGGCGCGGCTTCCATAGCTATGGCTGAATATCGCTCGCGCCTGTGCGAACACCGCAACAAGGCCCTGGAACTGCTGGCCAGCAAAGGCTTCGGTCAAGTCGGCATGCGCGAGCTGGCGAGTAGCCTGGGGCTCACCCCGGGCTCGCTGTATCACCACTATCCCAGCAAGCAGCATCTGCTGCTGGACCTGATCGAAGAGTTCTACGAAGAACTGCTGACCACCCTGGGGCGCGTCGAGCAGCGACCACGCTCGCGCCAGGACAATCTGCAACGGCTGATCCACGCGCACCTGAGGCTGCATGAAGAGATGCCCTGGCATTTCCGCCTGGTGGAGCGTGACAGCGGTTGTCTCACGCAAGACCAGCAACTGCGGGTGCGGCAGTTGCGCGAACAATACGAACGCCGACTGTTGCAGATGCTCGGCCGGCCGCGGCGCCTGAGTGCCCAGGCCCTGCAAGCCGCTGGCCACGCCATCGCCACGCTGCTGAACAACGCGCCGAGCTGGCTGGCCGATCAGGCGCTGGATGAGGCGGAACGCACCGAACTGCTGGAGAACCTGCTCACCGGTGCCATCGAGCGCATGCTGGCGACAAGGCCCAGTGACCGGCCGAGCCTGCAGGTTGCCGTGGCCTGAGCCGCCTCAGCGCAGGTGCAGGGGGTCGACCAGGCCGGCGGCAATCGCCATGCCCACCAGCTCCGGTAAATGACTGGCCGCCATGCGTTTCATCACCCGTGCGCGATACAGATCGATGGTCTTGACGCTGACACCCAACTGCTCGGCGATTTCCCGGTTGGTGTAGCCCTGCACCAGCGGGAGCAACACATCGCGCTCCCGTGGCGTCAGTTGTTGCAGGCGCGCCTGGACCCGCGCAGGCCCTTCGCCCAGGCTGTGGTGTTGATCGGCTTTGCTCAGGGCTTGCTGCACGCTGTCCAGCAGCAACTGTTCGTTGTAGGGCTTTTCGATAAAGTCATGGGCACCGGCCTTGAAGGCACGGACTACGATCGGCACGTCGGCGTGGCCACTGACGAAAATCACCGGCAGGTGCAAGTCTCGGCTGCGCATGTGCTCCTGGACATTCAGGCCGCCCATGCCGGGCATGCGCACATCCAGCAGCACGCAGGCATTGAGGCGGCTGTCGCAGGCCTCAAGAAAGTCGCGGCCACTGGTAAACGGCAGCGCCTTGAGGCCCACCGACTCCAGCAACCAGACGGTCGAGTCGAGCATCCCCTGGTCGTCATCCACCACATACACCACCTGTTCCGTCACGCTGACCATGCCTTCATTCCTGTTGTTGTTGTGTTGCACCGCCCTGGGCATGTGCCGGCAAGCGACAGCACATTTGCAGGCCTGCCGACATCGGCACAGCCTGCAACTCGCCACCGAAACCTTCGATGATGCTGCGACTCATGGACAAGCCCAGGCCCAGGCCATTGGCCTTGCTGGTGTAGAACGGGGTAAATATCTGCTCCAGTTGGGCCGGTGATACACCGGGGCCCTGGTCGCTGACGTCGATCTGCACCCAGCCGTCACGCTGCGCCACGGCGCCGATGACCAGGCGCGAGGGCCGGCCGGGATGGGCTTCGCGATTCGCCTCGATGGCATTGCGCAGCAGGTTCAACAGCACCTGCTCCAGCAGCACGCGGTCGGCGTAGATCAGCGGCAGATTATCCGGCAGGCGATCCTCGATCGTCACCTGGCAATCGCCGGCCTCCCAGGCGCACAGGCGTACCGCTTCGCGGGCCACCTCCCGGGGGTTCAACGCCTCCATGCGCCGTCGGCCCTTGCGCAGGAATGCGCGCAGGCGCTTGATCACTTGCGCGGCATGGTTGGCATGCACGGAGATCCGCTCCAGGCCCTGCGCCACCCGTTCGGCCGCCGGGGAGTCGCTGCCCAGGGCACTCAGGTAACGCTGGCTGGCGTTGGCGTAGTTCACCACGGCCGCCAGGGGCTGGTTCATTTCATGGGCAATGCCCGACGCCAGTTCCCCCAGGGTCACCAGGCGCGCGGTGTGGGCCAGTTCATCCTGGTGATGACGCTGTTGAGCCTCGCGCAACTCCCGTTCAGTGAGGTCGCGAACCACCAGGGAATAAAAACGCTCGCCGCTGGCAGAGCGATGCGCCAGCAACATCAGCACCACGGGCACCGTCACCGCCCCACCCAGCGGTTGCAGGCGCGTGTCGAGGCTCCAGCGGCCATGGCGTTCCGCATTACTCCAGCCTTCGCGGTGCAGGCAGGCCAGGACCTCGCTGCCGAGAAACTGCGCCAGGCTCGGCATCTGCGGCGATTCAAGCAACCCCAGGATGCGTCGAGCGGCAGGGTTGAGATAGGTCACGGCCCCGCCGGGCTGGATAAACAACACGGGGTCGGTGTGGGCCTCCACCACCTCGGCCAGGCGCCGGGTGGTTTCCTCGGCCTGGACCCTGGCCGTGATATCGCGGGACACGCTGACCACCTCCACCACCGCCCCCGTGTAGGTCTCGCGGATTGCCCGGCAGGCCGTCTCGAACCACAGGTAATGCCCCTGACGATGGCGGATGCGATAGGTCATCGTGTAGTAACCGTCCTGCTCCAGGCCCTCACGGGCGCGACGCGCCAGCCTGGCCAAGCCCTGGCGGTGAAACAGGCGTTGCGCCGGGCGCCCACGCAACTCCCCCGGCCAATACCCCAGCAAGGCCCAGGACGCCGGCGAGGCATCGAGAAAACAGCCGTCGGGCGTGTGCCGGGAAATCAGGTCGGTGGTGTTTTCGATGATCAGCCGGTACAAGCGCCTGGCCTTGACCGATTCGCGCTCGGCGGCAATCTGCGCACTGGCGTCCCGGCAACGGGCCAGTACGCGATTGCCCCCAGGGTCGGGAATAAAGGTCCACACCAGGATGCGGTCGGCGAACTGCGCCTCGACATTTTCGATCGCCCGCGCCTGCCCCAGGCACGCCTGGACGAGCGACACGTAATTGACCGGCAACAGGCTTTCGCACTCGGCCAGGGACAGCTGCTCGAGCAATACCCGCAGCGCCGCATTGAGTTCCAGCGGCCGGGCCTGGGCGTCCAACAGGAGGCTCGGCTGCGGGTCATGATCGAGCAGCGGCGAGCAGCGCGGCACGCGCACAGAGTTGCCTATCATCATCGAACCTATGCAGAGGGAAAGCCGGTGAGCGAAATATAGTAGATATACTATACAACTCAGGTAGTACTTCCATATATCCGTGCGAACAGTATATAAAAGCGGCCGGAGAAGTCACCGCGCTTTTCCTGCTGGGGCCGGCTTGCCTACGCTAAAGCCTCAAGGCCAGCGTTGTCCGCCGAGCGGCCAGCACCAGCACCTCGACCAATAGAGCTAATAATCAGCCACCGGGTATTTGCACCATGTCCATTTACGAGCAAGGCCTCGCGCCGACCAGCGTCAATCACATCGCCCTCTCGCCGTTGAGTTTCATCGAACGCACCGCCAGCGTCTATCCCGACTACCCTGCCGTGATCCACGGATCGGTGCGCGCCACCTGGGCGCAAACCTATCGTCGCTGCCGACGCCTGGCGTCTGCCCTGGCTGGTCGCGGGATTGGCAAAAACGACACGGTGGCCGTCATGCTGCCCAATATCCCGGCCATGCTCGAAGCGCATTTCGGCGTGCCCATGATTGGCGCGGTCCTCAATGCACTCAATGTGCGCCTGGATGCCGAGGCTATCGCGTTCATGCTGGCCCACGGCGAAGCCAAGGTACTGATCGCCGACCGCGAGTTCCATGACGTGGTGCATGCCGCCATTGGCATGCTGGACCATCCGCCGCTGGTGATCGACGTCGACGACCCGGAATACGGCGAAGGCCAGCCGGTCAGCGAACTGGACTACGAGGCCTTCCTGGCCGAAGGCGATCCGGACTACGCCTGGCAGTGGCCGGAGGATGAATGGCAGGCCATTTCGCTGAACTACACCTCGGGGACCACCGGCAACCCCAAGGGCGTGGTCTATCACCACCGCGGCGCCTATCTCAACTCCCTGGGCAACCAGATGATCTGGGCGATCGGCAACCACCCCGTATACCTGTGGACCCTGCCGATGTTCCACTGCAACGGCTGGTGCTACCCGTGGATCATCACGGCCTTGGCCGGGGTGCATGTGTTCCTGCGCCGAGTCGATCCGCAGAAAATCCTCAATCTGATCCGCGAGCACCAGGTCACCCACTTGTGCGGTGCGCCGATTGTGCTCAACGCGCTGGTGAATATGCCGGACTCGGCCAAGGCCGCCATCGACCACCCGGTGAACGCCATGGTCGCCGGCGCCGCTCCACCGGCCAAGGTGATCGGTGCCGTGGAAGAAATGGGCATCAAGGTCATCCACGTCTATGGCCTGACCGAAGTCTATGGCCCGGTGACCCTCTGCGCCTGGCACGCCGAATGGGATGCCCTGCCCCTGGAAGAACGGGCGCAGATCAAGGCACGCCAAGGTGTGCGCTACCCGACCCTGGAAGGCGTGATGGTCGCCGACCCGAAAACCCTTGAACCCACGCCCCATGATGGCCAGACCATCGGTGAGATTTTCATGCGCGGCAATACCGTGATGAAGGGCTACCTGAAGAACCCGACCGCCACCGCCGAAGCGTTCGAAGGCGGCTGGTTCCACACCGGCGACCTGGCGGTGACCCACCCCGACGGCTATGTGGAAATCCGCGACCGGCTCAAGGACATCATCATTTCCGGCGGCGAGAATATCTCCACCATCGAACTCGAAGGTGTGCTGTACCGCCACCCGGCCGTCATGGAAGCAGCCGTCGTCGCCCGCCCCGATGAGAAATGGGGTGAAACGCCCTGTGCCTTCATCACCCTCAAGGCCGACCACCCCCACGTCCGCGAAGCCGAGATCATCAGTTTCTGCCGAGAACACCTGGCGGGCTTCAAGGTCCCGCGCACGGTGGTGTTCACGCAGTTGCCGAAGACCTCGACCGGCAAGATCCAGAAGTTCGTGTTAAGGGACATGGCGAAAAAGCTCTAGCCCGAACCCCAGACCACATTGTCGAAACGCGAGTCTTTGAGCCTGGGGCGCAGGGTGTCCTGCCGCCCCTCACACACGGACCGAAGCCTCAGCGACGCTGATGCGTCGACTGCAAAATCGCCGCCGCAATATGCTCAAGGGGCAGCTCACGCTCCACGGCCCCCAGCTTGAAGGCCTCCTTGGGCATGCCGTACACCACACAGGACTGTTCATCCTGGCCGAGGGTGCGGGCACCGTTGTCGTGCATTTCCTTCAAGCCGCGGGCGCCATCGTCCCCCATGCCCGTCATGATGATGCCCAGGGCGTTGCCCCCCGCACTGCGGGCAACCGAGCGAAACAGCACATCCACCGAAGGGCGATGCCGACTGACGGGAGGCCCGTCGACAATTTCTACCTGGTATTGGGCACCACTGCGCTTGAGCAACATGTGCCGGCCACCGGGTGCAATCAGCGCACAGCCGGGCATGACCCGGTCGCCATGCCTGGCTTCTCTGACCTCGATCTCGCACAGCCGGTTGAGCCGCTCGGCAAACGCCGCCGTGAAGTGTTCAGGCATGTGCTGCACGATCACAATGCCTGGGCAGACCCTGGGCAAGGCGGTCAACACCAGCTCCAACGCTTGCGTCCCTCCCGTGGACGTTCCGATGGCAACGATGTTTTCGGTGGTGCGCGCCATCGCCTGAGTGCTCCCAGGCAGTATGGCGTCGGCATTCAACCTGACGGGGACCCGCTCCCCGGACGGCACCATCCGCTTCATGTTGGCCCGGGCTGCGGCTTTGACGGCACCGGCCAGTTCATCGGCGCTGTCGGTCAGAAACTGGCGCAAATTGAGTTGTGGCTTGGTCACGATACTCACCGCGCCGGCAGCCAGTGCCTGCATGGTGGTGGCCGCGCCCTTCTCGGTCAATGTGGAGCAGATGACCACCGGCGTGGGGTGTTCGGCCATCAATTTCTTGAGGAACGTAATGCCGTCCATCCGTGGCATCTCGACGTCCAGCACAATGACATCCGGCCATTGCTTGTTCATTTTTTCCATGGCGAACACCGGGTCCGCGGCTGCGCCAATCACTTCAATAGCGGGGTCTTGTCCCAGGGTCGCCGTCAGTACCTGGCGAACCACGGCGGAGTCGTCAATGATCAGCACTTTGATAAGGCTCATGTCGTACGCTCTCCATGGGGTCTGCCGGGGGGTCGTTGCAGGGCCAGGTAGTTGAGTTCAATGTTGCCAGTGGCAAGATCGAGCACCACGGTGCGATACCCCACGCCTTCCACGTGGAAGTTGTGGCAAGGCAACTGGTGCAGGTCGAGCAGTCGCCTGGCTTGCTCGACATTGCGTTGCCCGACGTAGTGGTTATCCGCACGCGCAAGCCCGGGAAACATGTCCCCACCACCGTAGACATTGATCCTGAACTCGGCAGGCCGGACCTTGCTCGCGTGTATCCGTGCGAGCAACAATTCGAGTGCCTCATTGCCGTAGCGCCCGTCCAGCACACCGGGCTTGGCCACCGCGCGCTGCGGCAGCAGGTAGTGGCACATGCCGCCCAGCAAGTGCCGGGGATGCCAGAACACCAGGGCCACACACGACCCCAGCACGGTTCGTAGCCGAATCGAGCCAGCGCCGAAAAACCACTCGCCGGGATTCAGGAACACCTCGCGGGAATCAGGCATGTGGCCTCCGGTAGATGGAAGGCTTGACCAGCCGCAGCTCATCGGTGATGCCATTGAGGCTCTCCGAGTGACTGACAATGAAATACCCACCCGGCTTGAGGTGGCTGACCAGCCGCTTGACGACCTGCACTTTGGTGTCGTTGTCAAAATAGATCATCACGTTGCGCAGGAAGATGACGTCAAACATCCCCAGTTTCGGCAACGGGTTATTCAAATTGATCGCCTGGAAGTCGATCCGCGACGCCAGCGCCGGTTCGACCATGAAACACCCGTGGTTGGTACCGACACCCTTGAGGCAATATTTATGCAGCAGTGCTTCGGGAATCCCGCGTGTCCCGTCCAGGGGGTAGCGCCCTAGGCGGGCCTTGTCCAATACCCGGCTGCTGATGTCCGACGCGACAATTTCCCAGGGCCGACCGGCGAGGTTGTCCGCCAGGACCATCGCCAGGGTATAGGGCTCCTCCCCGGTCGAGCACGCGCCACTCCATACGCGCAACGGCCCGCTGCCGCGCAGTTCGGGCAGCGCCACATCACGCAGGAAATCAAAATGCTTGGGCTCGCGGAAGAAATAGGTTTCGTTGGTGGTCAGCATGTCGATCGCCACCTGCAGTTCCGCACTGTCCTGCATCAGCACCTTGTAGTAAGCGCCGTAGTTCGTGAGCTTGAACACTTGCAGGCGCTTGGCCAGCCGAGCGCTCACTAACTGTTTCTTCGCATCGGACAGGCTGATGCCCGCGATCTGATGAATGAGATTGCGAAATTGCTGAAACTCGGCGTCGGACAGAATCACGTTCATAAGGACGTTTCCAAGAAAGAATCAGACGGTCGCAGGCAGCGAAGACTCAAGGTTCGCCAGTGCATCGACCTGCTCCAGGGACAGCACCCGACCGACATCCAGCAACAGCACGAAACCGCTCTCCAGCTTGCCGATGCCCAACAGGAAATCAGCCCTGACGTCGGTACCGAAGTTCAGCGAGGGTTCGATGTCCTGCCCGGCGATCTCGAGCACTTCGCTGACCGCATCCACAATGATGCCCACCGGCTTGCGCACGGCATTGGTCTGCACCTCGAGGATCACAAAGCAGGTCCTTGAGGTCTGTACGGTGCGTTCGCCGCGAAAGCGCACCCCCAGGTCCAGTATGGGTACCGCGGCGCCTCGCAGGTTGATCACCCCGCGAATGCTGGGGGGCAACAAGGGCACGCTGGTGATCGGCCCATACTCGATGATCTCTCGTACGTTGAGCGTGCCGACGGCGAACATCTCCTCCCCCAGCTCAAAGGTGAGGTACTGGCCTGGGCTCGAGGCCGTGGCATTGCCTGGATTTTCGATGGATAGCGCCATGATTCACCTCGGATCAGTTACTGTCCGCCTGCGCCTGGGGGCGCGGCCGTTCGCGTCACACTTTCATCAAGCCGGCCATCTCATCGACACACAAAACATGCTCAATTTGCAGCAGCGTGACAAAGTCGCCTCGCACCTTGGTCATCCCCCGGATGAAGTCGGTGCGAATGTGATTACCGAAGGCGGGGGCGGGCTTGATATCCGCATCGAGTATCTCGATCACTTCGCTGACCGAGTCCACCACCACCCCCAGGACCTGGGACTCACCCTCCTTCGCCGCCTCCAGGATGACAATGCACGTGCGGCTGCCCAAGACCGTCGTCCCCTGGCCAAACCGGGCCTTGAGGTCCACCACCGGCACCACCGAACCGCGAAGGTTAATGACCCCGCGCAGGAACGCCGGCATCATCGGCACGCTGGTCACCTGGTTGTATTCGATGATTTCGCGAACACTCAGGGTGTTGACCGCATACATCTCCTGAGCCGCCAGGAAGGTCAGGTACTGCAAGGGTTCCTCGACTTGCAGTGGTGGCTCGAAAGTGCCCGACATAACGGCTGAGGCACTCATGGGTCAACTCCCGAAGCGGACGAAACCACCGCTCTCTGAATGGCTGTCCTGATCATGGGTGAACGTCGCACGGCTGGTGGCGGGCATCGAGACCGTCCGCCCGGCGCGCTTGGTCTGTACGGTGAAAAAGCCCATCAGTTCCTGCAACTGCTCGGCCTGGCCGCTCATCTCCTCGGCCGTCGCAGCCAGTTCCTCGGAAGCCGACGCGTTTTGCTGGGTCAGTTGGCTCATCTGCGACATCGCGCTGTTGATTTGCTCGGAGCCGATGGATTGCTCTTCGGAGGCGGCTGCAATTTCCTGCACCAGGTCCGACGTTTTGGCGATCGACGGCACGATCTCGTCCAGCAGGTTGCCCGCGCGTTCAGCCAAGGCCACGCTGTTCTTGGCCACTTCACCGATTTCCTGCGCGGCAATCTGGCTGCGCTCGGCCAGTTTGCGCACTTCTGCCGCCACCACTGCGAACCCCTTGCCATGCTCCCCAGCACGCGCGGCTTCGATGGCGGCGTTGAGCGCCAACAGATTGGTCTGGTAGGCAATGGAATCGACGATGCCGATTTTCTCGGCGATGGTCTTCATCGCTGCCACGGTATCCTTGACGGCTCGACCGCCTTCGGACGCTTCCTTGTTGGCTTTGCCCGCCATGCCATCGGTCACCTTGGCATTCTCGGTGTTCTGGGCAATGGACGCCGACATTTGCTCCATCGATGCCGAGGTCTGTTCCACCGATGCGGCCTGTTCGGACGCCGATTGAGCCATGCTCTGGGCCGTCGCGGAGATCTCTTCCGAGGCACTGGACAGCGAGTCCGCCGAGCCGCGCACTTCGGCGATGATTTCCGAGAGTTTTTCCACGGTGCCGTTGACGGAGTGCTTGAGCTCCAGGAACTTGCCTTGATAGTCGCCGTTGATGCTACGGGTCAGGTCGCCGCCGGAAATCGCCGACAACACCTCCATGGCTTCGGTAATCGGCACGATGATCGCATCCAGCGAACCATTGATGCCGAGGATGATGCGGCGGAAGTCACCCTGATGCCGTGTCACGTCAGGGCGGGTGTCCAGCTTGCCGATCAGCGCGCTGTCACTGATCTGGCGGGTGTCTTCGATCAGTGCCTGGACGTTAGCCCGCAGTTGCTCGATGTTCTCGTTGATAAAGGCTTTTTTGCCTGGGAACCGCTCAAGCGGCGCCGACAGATCGCCTTCGCCGAACGAACGGATACAGGCCATGGCCTTTTTCTTCACGCTGATATGGCCGCTGACCATGTCATTGATACCCTGGCCGATATCACGGTACGAACCCGAGAAGCGATCCACATCGATCATGACGTCGATGTCACCTTTTTCGTGCTCGCTGGACATGTGTTGCATCTCATTGATCAGCGCCAGGATAGTGGTGCGCAACAGCTCGATGTTTTCGTTGATAAAGGCTTTTTTGCCTGGGAATCGCTCAAGCGGCGCCGACAGATCGCCTTCGCCGAACGAACGGATACAGGCCATGGCTTTTTTCTTGACCGCGATGTGGCCGTTGACCATATCGTTGATGCCCTGGGCCATGGAGCGATAACTGCCATGAAAGCGGCCAGCATCGATCTGCACGTCAATGTCACCCTTGTCGTGCTCACTGGACATACGGTCCATCTGCTCGATCAATTCATGCAGGCTCGCGCCCAACTGCTGCATGCTCGCCATCAGGCTGGTGGTGTCACCCTGGCGCAGCGTTGCCTTTGCCGTCAGCTCGCCGGCGGACAAACGTGCAGCGAAGGCTCGAACCACCGACGGCTCGGCACCGAGCTGGCGCATCAGGCTACGCCCCAGCAACCCACCGATCAGCAGGGTTGCCAACAGCGTCAGGCCACTCACCAACAGGATGATGTAGCGTGCATTCTTCTCGGTGGCGGTCGCGAGCAGTTGGCCCTTGCGCCCCAGTTCCAGGTTGTATTCGCGCAGATCACTGATCGCCGTCAGCGCCGCGTTTTGCAAGGGCTGGCTCGCCTCGATCAAGGCACGGGCCGAGGCTTGATCGCCGCTGGCGACGAACGTGTCGAAACGCGCCTGCAAGCTGGCGAACTCCTCCAGGCGACCACGCAGTTGCTTCAACAGTGCGGTGTCATGGTCGTCGGAGATCAACTCGGCCTGATAGTGATCCAGGGCTTTGGCAATGACACTGAAACGCTGGGCCACGCTCTCGGCGTAACTCGGCACGACATTTTTCTCGGGATCGTTCAAATGCTGCCATTGCAAGGCATGAAGGTCGGTGAAGGCCGCGGCGGCACGGTCGATGTCCAGCAAGCTGGGGACCGTATTGGCATTGGCATAACTGGCGCTCGTATTGATTTTATCGGTCAGGTAAAAGCTGGTGCCGCCCAACACGACAACACCCAGTACGGCCGTGAAAACCAACAACATGATGTTTCTGATAACGGTCATGGCGAGGAACTCCTGATGACGCTTCATTGAGTCGATAAAGGACTTGGGATCGAACGGTGGGTGGCGTCCTTGGCAACGAGTCCTAACAGATTGGGTATATCCAGAATCAGGGCGACGGCTCCACTGCCAAGGATCGTGAACCCGCCCAGTCCATGGGCCTCACCAAACACTTTGCCCAATGGTTTGATCACGGTCTGAAACTCCCCTTGCAAGCGATCGACCACCAGGCCGGCACGCAGGCCTGCGTATTGCACGACGACCACGTTTTCTCGGTTACCTCCAAGTTCTTGCACATCAAACATGTCCCGTAGGCGCAAGATCGGCAGCACATCGCCCCTGAGGTCCAGGTAGCCGGTGCCTGCCGATTGCTCCGGCGCCAGCTCGATGCACTCCTCGACCATGTTCAGCGGGATGACATAGGAAGCCTTGCCCACCCCGATCAGGAAACCGTCGATGATTGCCAGCGTCAGCGGCAGGCGAATGCGCACCGTGGTGCCCTGCCCTTCTTCGCTCTCGAGGCTCACGCTGCCGCGCAAAGCCGTGATATTGCGCTTCACCACGTCCATGCCCACGCCGCGCCCCGACAGGTTGCTGACCTGGTCGGCGGTGGAAAAACCCGGCTCGAAAATCAGATTCAGAATGTCTTTGTCCGCGGGTTGCTGGCCTTCGCCCACCAGGCCACGCTCGCGGGCCTTGGCGAGGATTTTGTCCTTGGCCAGGCCACCGCCGTCGTCCGACACCTCGATCACGATGCTGCCGGATTCGTGATAGGCATTCAGGCGCACCGTGCCCTGGGCCGGCTTGCCACGTTGCAGGCGCGTGGACGCGGGTTCGATGCCATGGTCCATGGCATTGCGCACCAGGTGCGTCAGCGGGTCGCCGATACGCTCGACAACCGTCTTGTCCAGCTCGGTCTCGCCACCGCCGATGTGCAGCACGATGTCCTTGCCCAGCTCTTTGGATACGTCCCGCACCACACGCTGGAAACGCGTGAACGTCGCGCCGATCTGCACCATGCGTAACGTCAATGCCGAGTCACGGACCTCCTCCACCAACCGCGACAACAGGCTGGTGGCCTCGATCATCTCGCCAATCCCGCTACGCACCGCCACCAGGTTGGCTCCGGCGCCGGCGATGATCAGCTCGCCGACCAGGTTGATCAGTTGATCCAGCTTGCCGGCATCGACCCGAATCAGGTTGCTTTCATGACTCGCTGCACTCTTGCCGGCCTTGATCACCGGCGTGTTCGAGTCCTGTGTTGCATCAGGCTCGTCGCGCGTCTCGGCCGCTGCGTGCTTGCCCTCCTGAGCGACGAGCACGGCCTGGGGCTCAGTCAATGTGCCGCAACGCACCAGCAGCTCGAGCAACGCAGCCTTGTCTTCCGGCAATGCATCGATGTGCGCGCGGCAGGCTTGGACAGTGGCGTGGGGTGCGAGGATCTGCACGATCGCGTCGTCGCGCACAAAATCAAAGGCGCCGTCGATGACCTCACGGGAAGCGTCGCTGGCCAGCGCGAGTTCAAACCCCAGGTAGTTGGTTTCCGGGTCCATGGACGCCAGGGGCGGCAACGCGTCGAACAGGCTGACGGTATGCAGCAAGCGCCCCAACGTGCTCAGGTAGCGCAGGAACGCCAAGGGGTCCATGCCATTGCGCAGGACATCCGGGCCAAAGCGCAGGGACAAATGCCAGTGGCCAGGACTTGCCCCTTGCTCATCCGTCGACGACGGCTCCCCTTTAGGGGTGGGCGAAGCGGTCGCGACCGAGCCGTCCAGGTACAGGGCAAGCCGCTCACCCAGGCGTTGGCCCTGGACCTGCAACGGTTCGTCCAATCGATCGAGGTTGCCATCCTCGGCCAGCAGGTCGATCAATTGGCCGATATGGTCACGGGCGTCGAGGAACAACGCACTCAACGCCTCGTCGACCCGCACTTCCAGGCTGCGTACCCGATCCAGGACGCTTTCGGCGACATGGGTGAACTCAACGATGGGCATCAAGCCAAACAAGCCGGCCGAGCCTTTGATGGTGTGGGCGACGCGGAACAGGCCGTTGATGGTGTCCAGGTCCTGCGGCGACTTCTCGATCTGTAGCAGCGCATCTTCCATCTGCAACAGCAGTTCGCGACTCTCGGCAATGAAAGTCTGCAGCACGTCATCCATGTTCATGGGCTGGGCCATACGATCATGCTCCGACCGACAGGGGGAAAGAGGCATTGGTGAAGTAGTCGTCAAGGCCGCTGAGCCGTATCGCTTCGGTCACCGTCGGGCTGGGGTTGCTCAGCAACAACTGCGTGCCCTCTTTGAGCGACTCGCGCTTGATGAGGATCAACAGTTGCAAGCCGGCGCTGTCCAGTTCGTCGACATTGGACAAGTCCAACTCGACCTCATGGGCCAGGGGAAACAACGACAACAACACGTCTTTTTGTTCAGTCGCCGTGTAGATCGTCAGGGGGCCTTCCATGACCTGGATACGACGGAGCATCGGGGTGGGGCTTTTCATGGAGACCTCCTGGCCAGCAGTCGCTGGTCATCGCTATGGCAGGATCAACTTGGAGACGGCGGTAAGCATTTGTGCGGGCTGAAAGGGCTTGACCATCCACGCCTTGGCACCGGAAGCCTGGCCTTGCTGCTTCATCGCATCACCGGCCTCGGTGGTCAGCATGATGACCGGCGTGAACTTGTAGGCCGGCAGCAGCTTGGCGGCCTTGACGAAACTCAAGCCGTCCATGTTGGGCATGTTCACATCACTGACAATCAGGTGGATTTTGCGGCCGTCCAGCTTGCTCAGTGCGTCTTTGCCATCACAGCCTTCGATGACGTCATAACCGGCGCCTTTGAGCGTGATGCTCACCACCTGCCGGATGGAGGCCGAGTCGTCGACGATCAGAATGGTTTTGCTCATCGGAAAAACTCCTCTAGAAAAAGGTGATTTCGTTGGCCTCGGCCTTGGCGTGCGGCTGACCGTCATGAATGGCGTGCTGCTCCGGCATCGTGTAAGCCGTTGAAAGCTCTTGCAGCCAACGGTCACTGCGCATCGGAGGGAGCGCATGCCCACTCAGGCTCGACGCTTGGCGCTCGTCCAGTTGCTGCTGCAGCTTGCCCAGGTCGCCGGTAATCAGGGTCAACATCTGGCTGACGCGATCCTGGAACTGCAAGGCGACCAGCACCTCGGCAATCTCGTCGGCGACGCCGGCACTCTGCTGCTGCAAGTCATGGCTGTTGCGTACGACGGTCTGGGCGGTAGCGCGAAAATGTTCGATGACCTGAGAAACCACGCGCTCCGAATCGGCGAGGGTCTCGGTGTCTTGCTCGGCGTGATGGCGGGACATCTGCACCGTGCGGGCAATCGCAGCGTTGACGGTTAGCACGGTTTCACTGATCTTGCGCCCGGTTTCGCCGGACATGCTCGACAACTTGCGCACCTCATCGGCGACTACCGCAAAACCTCGCCCGGCCTCACCGGCTCGCGCCGCTTCGATGGCCGCATTGAGGGCCAGCAGGTTGGTTTGACTGGCGATGTCACCGACGAACTTGGCCATCTGCTGAAGTTGCTCGGTGAAACCCGATAGCTGCATGACTTCCTTGAGTTCGCTCTCTTTATTCGACAGCGCGGTGCGCAGGGCCACCACGATGGAGTTGAGGTCCTGCTGGCCGACTTCCAGCAAGTCGACCAATTGTTGGGAGGCGTCTTGCCCGCCATTGCTGGCCACGCTGTGGCTGATGTTCGAGGACAGCGTGCCGAAACGTTCGCTGAGCTTGAGGATGGAGGTTTCGCTGATGGCTCGAGCCGCTTCTATCTGCCGCGACCAGATCGGAAGCACGCTCAGGCACACGTCTGCCAGGCCGTTATCGACGGCCAACGCCGCCGAGGCCACTGCCGGCTGATCGAGCTGCTGGCGCAGGCGGGCCCACTGGACCTGGTAGCCCCGGTTCGCCCAAAAGCCCAGGCCGATGCACAGCGCCAACAACAGACTCGCCACGCCCACTGACCACGCACTGAAGCCATTGCTGTAGGCAACTGCCAGGCCACCGAGCAGACCGGCCAAAGCCACGGGAAACAGCGTCAAAGCGGTCGAAGGCGGGGTGGTCTGTTCGCTCACGGTCTGTCTCCCATTCAAAGCATCTCGTCGCCGGTTGATCGGCTGTTCGATTGCCTGAGACAGATGCTGGCCCAATAATGGCACCGCTGCCATCGGACCATCCCTATTCTGGGGTAGGGATACCGGGAGTCCGGGTAGGAAAATCCCTACCCGCGGGGGTTGATCACGAAATACCCAAGGTCATGGCGAAGCGCACAATGTCTGCGGTGGAGCTGAAACCCATCTTTTCCATGAGCCGCGTCTTGTGGGTGCTGACGGTCTTGTTGCTGATGACCAACTGCTCGGCAATCTGGTTGACGCTCATGCCATGCGCCAGCAAGCGCAGGATCTGGAACTCGCGATCGGACAGGCTTTCCACGTAGGTGTGTTGCTTCAAGCCACTGCTCTGCAGGGCAATCTGCTCGGCCAGGTTGGGGTCCAGATAGCGTTGACCACTGGCCACGCGACGCATGGCAGCCAACAGCGTCTCGGGGTCGCGGTCCTTGGTGAGGTAGCCGAGCGCACCGGCGCGCAGTGCGCGTTGCGCGATGTGAATCTCGTTATGCATGCTCAACACCAGGATCGGCAGATCCGGGTACTGGGTATGCAGCCGGGCAATCAGGATCTCGCCACTGATACCCGGCATGTTCATGTCGAGCAGCAGCAGGTCGATCTCGACCTGGCGCAACAGCTCGATCACTTGGGTACCACTCTCGGCTTCGGCCACCACCTGGACGTCGGCGACCAGCATGAACAACTGCTTGAGCCCTTCGCGCATGATGGTGTGGTCATCGGCAATCAGCATGCGAATCATCAGTACGTATCCTTGTGCATCGGAATGAACGCTTGCACCGTAGTGCCGTGTCCGGGATGGCTGAAAATAATCACTTTGCCGCCCAGCATCAGGCCACGCTCGCGCATCCCGGCCAACCCTAAGGTCTTGCGGCCAACGGCATCCGGGTCAAACCCCTTGCCGTTATCCTGGACCTCCAGCAGCCAGTGGGTTTCCTGCGGGCTCAGGGTGACGCTGACCTGTGTCGCTTCGGCGTAGCGAGCGATATTGGTCAACGATTCCTGCACGATGCGAAACGCTGCGGTGATGTGGGTATCGGGGAGCGTCAGGGGAATCGAAGGCAGGTGCAACGTGCAAGGAACCCGGGTCAGGGTGACAAACTCGGTTGTCAGCCATTCCAGGCCGGAGACCAGCCCCAGGTTCAGCGCAGACGGCCGCAGGCTGGTGGAGACATCCCGTACGACCTGGATGGTCTTATCGGTCAGTACCATCAGCCGCTCGACCTGCGGGGTAAGTTCGGGCGTGCTGGCACCGAACTGAAACCTCAACAGCGATATGCCCATGCGCAGTGCGGTCAGGTGCTGGCCCAGTTCGTCATGGATTTCCCTGGCGATCAGTTTGCGCTCCTCTTCGCGCGCCGTTTCGCGGCGGGTCGACAGATCACGCAACTGTGCATTCGAATTGGCCAGCCGCCGCTCGGCAGCACGCAGCTTGGAAATGTCGCGCCCCACCGCCAGCACGCTGACTACCCGCTGGCCGTCGACCTCCGGCACAAAGTGGATCAGCACGACTTTGGGCGCGGCCTTCAACCCCGAGAGGAGAAACTCCTGCTCCGTCGCTTTATTCTGCTGGATCACCTGAGCCACCAATTCGCGAAACAGCTGAGCCTGGTTGTTCAGGGGGGCCACCGCATCCATGGGCATTCCGATCAGTTCCGGCCACGCCCCGCCCACCCATTTTTTCAGCTGCGCATTGACGTACAGCACTTGGCCATGCGCACTCACGCGCACGATAGCGTCCGGGCTGTTTTCAACCAGGGCGTTGATGTCGTGCTGGCGTTCGAGTTCTTTCTGCCGAGCCCTGGCCAACAGGGTAATGTCGCGACTGATCACCAGGATCCGCGGAGCCACCCGGGCCGAGTCCGCTACCGGCACCAGGGTCAAGTGCAGTTGACGAACTTCGTCACGCAGCACCATGCCCTCATCCGACTCGATCACGCGTCCGACCACCGTGCATTGCTCACAAAGCGCCTGGATTTTTTGCGCGCTCAACCGACCAAAGATCGACGCCAGGCTCTCATCGATCACCTCGCCATGCGCTTTGCCCAGCGCGCGCAACAACGCAGGGTTGACCTCGACGCAACGCAGGTCACCGACCGAGGTCATTTCCAGCAGGCACAGCATGTCCAGGGTGTGGTCGAAAATGTCCCGGTAACGACGCTCGCGCTCCCGGAGTAACGACTCCGACTGCCAGCGTTCGATGGCGATCGCCGCGATGTGACACGTCTGGCGTACGCGCAGGATATCGCTCTCATCCGGCTCGTCGCCGGGAGACAGGGACAACTCGAAAATGCCCAGGACGCGCCCTTGTTTGTCGACGATCGGTTCGGACCAGCCAGCAGCGGGACTGGATGCCGCCAGTCCAGCAGAGGCCTTGTACGTCGCCAGTCCGATGCCGAGCGGCTCTGCCAGCCGTACCCCGCAGGACCGATGGGGCAAGGCCATTTGCAAATAGCCCACCAGCAACGCCAGCGTCTCCTCCAGAGCCCCGCCGGTCGCCATTTTTTCGAAAATCCCCAGGCGCGCGTCTTCCAGGACCTGTTGCTTGCGCAGCTCGGTAATGTCGTGGGCCAGCGCCAGCACGCCGATCACCTCACCGGTATGACTGCGCTCGGCCATCAGGCTGACCGCACAACTGACATACTCGGTACTGCCCTCGAAGGTCCAACTGTCGAGGAATTGCGCCGTTTCCCCCGTCGCAACCACATGACGCAGCTGGTTGAGATAGTGACCTGCGCCCTCGCCAGGGCTGACGCCTATCGACTCGTCATAAGACCGGCCGGTCAAGAGCAGAAAGGTCGGGTTGACGTAAGTGCGTAACAGATTGCGGTCGTAGCGAACAATGATGTTGGGTGAGTTTTCCGCGAGGGTGAGAAATTTGAGTTCGCTGCCCATCAAGGTTTCGCGAAGCTGCCAATTCTCGGTGATGTCCTCCAGTTGGGACACGAAGCAGACCGGCTGGCCTTGATCATCCCGTACCAGGCCCACGGTCAACCTGACCCACACCACGCGCCCGTCGCGATGGATATAGCGTTTATGCAACGTAGCGCCTGGCCTTGCACCGCGCTTGAGTTCGTCGATCAACTGCTTGCCGACCTCGCGGTCCTCGGGGTGGGTCAGCGCCATGAACGTGGTGGCTTGCAGTTGCGCCTCGCTATAGCCCAGCAGCGTGCAGATGACGCCATTGGCCCGTAGCCAACGACCGTCCAGCGCCACCAGCGCCAGGCCGGTACCCGAGGAATCGAAAATGGACCTGAGCGGAATGTCCGAGAAGCTTTCGGTACTCGATTGCAGGGGCGATGGCGCCTGGCGGGCAATGACCTCGACAATAAAATAATCGTCGCGCCATACCGTGAGCGAGATGTCCAACCCGCACGACACCCGGCTCAACGCCGCGAAAACAGCGCGCGTTTTCCCCGCCGCCTTTTCCAGGGCAGCGTAAAACAACCCATGGTCTTCGGACCGCAGGAGGGAGATAAATTCGCAGCCCGTGGCGGGGCGAACGCCGTTTTGGATTTGCAGATGTGAGAACGCGGGATTGCCTGCGACCACCCGAGCAGCTCGATCCAGCGCGACCACAGCACCTGACAGGCAGGCGAGCACGCTCTCGAGGGTTTGCAGCATTTCATCGTCAGCCACTACAGCTCCTTTGCCTGTCCTTCGCGAATGATTCTTCCCTGTGCTTCCTGCGGTAAAACACTCAGCAATGACTGGATGGACTATCGCGCCACCGACTTGCCTGGCCTACGCCGACCAGTCGGCCTACCGCAGGCTGGAGCATTTGTGTGGTGACGCCTGGAGCTTTTCCGAAATAATTTGTAATCCTTATCTGAAGGGTAGCTCAAGATCAAAAATAACGACAGGGGGCTACCCGTGGTACGCGTTGATAACCATTGGCAGCCACCCTGTTTCGCCCCTGATTACAGCGCTGAAGCGGGCCGCCGGCAGGCATTGAACGGCGGGATTCGCCCGCGCCAGGGTTGGGCGCGCTCCAACTGCGCGGCGAGTGCGAACAGGGTACTTTCCTCGCCAAAACGACCGGCGAAGTGCGCGCCCATCGGCAAGCCCGCAGCGCTCCAGTACAGCGGCACCGACATCGCCGGTTGCCCGCTGGCGTTGAACACCGCCGTGAACGGCGAATAACTGTGGAAACGCTCAACCAACGCCTCCAGGCTCAAGCGATCGTCTTGCAGGTCCAGCTCACCTATCCGTACCGGTTCACGCGCTAACGTTGGCGTGAGTATCACGTCGTAGTCCTGCATGAACATCGCCAATTGGCGGCCCAAGGCATGTATCCACTCCACCGCCCCGGCGTACTGCGCGCCGCTGACGTCGCCCTTGGTGCGCAGAATGATCCGGGTGCGCGCCTCCAGTTCCTCAGGCCGTACCGCACATCCGCGCATCTGGCCCAACACCTCGACGTAATGCCGGGTACCTGCACCAATGATGGTGAAGACCTTATCGAGAAACTCCGGCAGCACCACCGGCAACGTGGCCGGCTCAACACGATGGCCCAAGGCTTGGCACACACTGGCAGCCTGGCGCACGGCGTCCACAGACTCATCGGAGGTCGGCCAGGGTCCCAGTTGCTCGACCAACGCAATCCGCAGCGGTCGAGGGTCACGTTGCACTGCGCAGACATAGGGCTGTGCCGACAGGGGGGCCGCGTAAGGGGCGCCCAGGTCGATCCCGGCCGTGGCATCCAGCAACGCGGCGCTGTCACGGACCGACAGGGTAATCCCATGGGGGGTGCCCATGCCGGCCCAGCCCTCGCCAATCATCGGCCCCGACGGCAGCAGGCCACGGCTCGGCTTAAAACCAAAGACACCGCAACATGACGCAGGGACGCGCAAGGAGCCGCCACCATCGTTGCCATGGGCAAAGGGGACGACACGGGCAGCAACCAGGGCCGCCGCGCCGCCGCTGGAACCGCCCGCGCTATGCTCGAGGTTCCAGGGGTTGCGCGTCACGCCAAAGCGAGTGGACTCGGTGGAGTAGGACGTGCCGAATTCGGGAGAGGTGCTGGTGCCGAGAATCAAACAACCGGTGCCGCGCAAACGGGTGACTATTTCGGCTTCAACGTCTGCGCGAGCGCCTCCCAACGCCAGCGAGCCATTGGTCATCGCGGCCCCCTTGACCGGCGAAAACAGGTCCTTGACCAGGGTCGGCACCCCGGCAAACACACCGTGAGCGGGTCGCGACGCGCGTGCCGCCTGCCGTGCCGAATCGTAGAGCCGCTCGGCCACCGCATTCAGCTGCGGTTCGATCCGTTCGATACGCTCAATCACCGCTTCCAGCAGCTCGCCGGGCTGCACCTCACCACGCCTGACCCACTCGGCCAAACCGGTGGCGTCCTCGCTGTCCAGCAGGTTGTGGATGTCCATGTTCATCTCCTATTAATTATGAATGACTTGATCTGAATGCCTGGGTGAGCGCTTTGCGCCGCGCTTGCAGGCCTGCCAGGGCCCATGCCAGGGCCGAGGCGAAGCTGGCGCAGGCCAGCCACAGGATTGAACGACGTACGTCACCCGAGTAAACGCTGAGCAAGGCCACCACCAGCGGGCTGACAAATTGACCGAAATACAGAAAAGCCGTGAACCCGCCCAAACCGCGCCCGCGGGTTTTCGCACTCAGGGCATTCATCACCGGCGCCATCGCGTTAGGCACCAGAAGCCCGGCGCCCAGGCCGTGGATCAGCACTGCCAGCAACACCATGGTGTAGCTCGGCGCTCGCACCAGCAGCCACAACCCCAAGCCCAACAGGCTCAGCAACAGCGCATTGCAGCCGGGGATACCGATGCTCCGGCGCAACAGCGGCCAGGCTAACGAACCGCCCAGGGTCGCCAGCAGGCTGCCCCCCGCCGACAGCCCGATCATCGTGCTTGAGGTAACGCCGAGGCTGACGAGTAAAACCGGCGCCTGGATCGGCACGATAAAGCTCAGGACCATCCCGCTGAGGATCAGCAGATAACCGAGCACCAGGGGCAGCACGGCCACCCTGCCCTGTTCAGCCACCTCGACGGGTTGGCGGGCGACCGCGGGTTCCCACAGCACCTTGATCATCATCGGCACCAACAACAGTGGCAGCAGGTACAACAGGAATGGCAGGCGCCAGGAGTGTTCGCCCAATGCGCCGCCCACCACATAGAACAGCGAGCCGACCAGACCGATGGTGACCACTTGCCGATTGATGTAGCGCAGCCGCTCCTCGCCGTGCCAATAGTCGGCAATCAGCGTGGCGCAACAGGTCATCACCACCGCTTCCGCCGCGCCGAACAGCAGGCGTACACCGACGATGGAGGGCAAGTTATCCAGCAGGGCCGGGATGGCTCCGAGCACGGCATATAACAGGGTGGCGATCACCAGCAACGCCTTGCGCCCGACCCGGTCGGCCAACCAGCCGGCCAGGGGCGCGCACAGCACAATCGCCAGTGCCGGCCCGGTGACCGCCAACGGCACCAACAAGTCGGCACGCGGTTCCAGCGGGCCGAACTCGGCACCGAGCTTGGGCAGGATCGGCGCCACCATGGCCGCGCCCATGATGGTCAGGCTGCTGCCCAGCATCAGCACCAGCCCTTCACGGCGCCCGGTGGCTTGCCGTGGTGCGGGAAAATCGGAATGTGATGAGTTCATGGCCAGCCCCTTAGAAGCTTTGAGAAATACGCAGCGCCACGGTGTAACCCTCGGCACGGTTGACGGCGTCGGTTTCCTTGTAGGCATGCAGCCACACGGCCGGCAGGCCGGGCTTGAAGTAGCTCACTGCCGGGCCGACGGCCAGCACCCGCGCGCGGTTGCCCGATTGCAGCCCGGGCGCATCGTCGTCGGTGAACTGGCGGTAGTAGTAACCCCCCAGGCCCAGGATCCACGGCCCCACATGCTGACCGACGGCAAACTCGTGCCGATACTCCACACCGCTTTTGTAATCGGTGGCAGGGTTACGGGTGTTGACGTCGACTTCAAAGCTGGAAGAAACCTCAAAGCCACTGTCGGTGATGTAAGTAGCGTTGACGATCGGCGAGAACGTCCAGTGATTGAGCCCTGGGGAGACCAGACGATTCTTGTCGTAGTCACCGGTGGGCGTCTGGATCTGCAACTGGGTGTTGATAAACAGATTCGGCGACAGATTCCATTGCAGGATCACCGGTAGAAATTGCACGTCGGCCAATCGAAACGGATCGGCTTCCAGGTTCAGCGGGCCGGCCGGTGTCGGTACCTGGAGGGAAGCGTCCATCTTGAAAAATGGCACCACCATGCCGAACCCATAGTTAGCGCCCAGCACGGTGTGATCCGTCATGCGCATATACGCGGCCGCGATGGACAAGACATCCAGAGAAAAATGGTTGTCAACTGAACGCCCGTGGCGATCTTTCTGCACATTGGTCGAGTAAAACGCTGTTCGCACCCCCACTGTCCCAAAAGGCGTGGCGGGCGGCATCATCCCCGCGCCGAAATCGTAGACACCAACGGCCGTGGTCGGCGAACCATTCTCGGTGCCGTGCACACTGGCGCAGCAACCGACCAGTCCCAGCGTAAACAGCGTCACACGCACGGTGCTTGCATTATTCTTGTTAATCATCGAATGCCCCTCCCATCAAGTGGTGTGGGCCATCCTAGTAACGCGTGACGTGAGCCGGTTATCCGTTTTCAGCAGAGTTGAGTGCGACGCAGGGTCTGTGAAGGGCTTTCGCCGAACATCGTGCGGTAATCGCTGGAGAACCGGCTCAGGTGCCAGAAACCCCAGCGCGCCGCCACTTCCTGTACGCCATGGGCTTGGGTGCTCATTCGCAGTTCACGTCGCACCGCATTGAGGCGCAGCGCACGCAGATAAGCCACCGGGTTGATCCCCAGGGTTTCCTGAAAACAGTACTGGAGCTTGCGTCGGCTGGCGCCGATGTGATTGCACAGGTCGAGGATCGACAGCGGCTCGTCGAGGTGACTCAACGCGTATTCGCGGGCGCGGTCGACCATCCTTTTGCGAGCCGTGGGATTGAGCGGCGGCGCTTGATCCGGCGCCACCAATTCCAACAAGTGCAGCATCACCGCATCGCGTATGCCGCGACGGATCGAGTCATGCCCCAGCACCGCATCACGCCCCTGATCGCAGCCCGCCAGTTCATCGAATAGCGCCATGAGTTCACGTTGCACCGATGAGTTGCCCAGGCGGTAACACTTGGGAAGATCGGTAATTCGAAACTGGCTGCCCTGACGATCCAGGACATGCTCCAACGCCTGTTCTTCAATCGCCACACTGAGCAAATCCAAGTGTTGTGGCGTGAGCAGTTCGGGAAGATTTTCGCCATGGGCGACCAGCAGGCTAGGCTCATGGATCGGATGCCCCGAACAATACAGCGCGCCGCTGGCACTCAGGGGCAAGCTGAACGTGATCGCGCCTTTCCAGGCCGTTCCCCTTTTGATCATGGCCTGATTAGAGCGGTCGCGTGCCAGTTGCATCCAGCCCGAGCGGAATTCGATCAGCTCCCCTGTAAAGGGGCCCGGTGATAGTTGGTCATAGCGAACGTGCCAACCGTCCATATTACGAGCGTGCTCATCGATGTCGTTCGTCTGCCAACGCTGGAAGGGTAATGTCGATCGAACCAGCGCAGAGGCGGTGGGCACCAGCATATTGTTGTTGTTCATTGACCGAACCTTTTTCAGTTGCAAGGCTTACGGGGCGGTTATTACGCAAGTTCCATTCCGCCCTGTGGGGGGTTTGCGCATTTGTGCCGAAAATGGATAGTGGGGGGGGGGGTTGCCAGGGGTGGGGATCTACAGGGCTTTGGTGTGGCCCTGAACCTGTGGTGGCTTGGGAGCCTATGACTATCTAACTGATGCTCCGCGGCTTATATGTGGGAGGGGCGGTGCGACGATTCGACTTGCCCCCGATGGCGGCCTCGGGGCCGACCAGGATGTTGGAGTGGAATGAGTACATATCCGTTGCTGCGGTAACGGCTACTTAGGGTTCCGCTCTTACAGCGGGTCACTTTTGGAAGAGCGCTGTATGGACCGGACACATGGTGGACACATGTGCGGGGACATGGTTGACACATTATGGACCATAGTCAGGTTTGCTCACGTCGATCGTTCGTAGGAAGTGATGGCAGAAAAACACGTCAAACAGTCCATCACCTTCAGTGTTGGGCCGTATTGCGATGTGATGCCCAGCCAAACCTTTGGCGATGCTGAAGTAGCGTTTCTGAAAACGAAAACGGCTGTGATAAGCCTTGGCTAATACGTCGTCCGGTCCGTACTCAACGGTTGGTAACTGTTGCGGATAAGCCCATGGGCTGGCTCTATACCGGTCCATAGGCACCTTGTAGTCCAGCGCCTGATGGGGCCGTTGCAGGTTATAAACATCACGCCACCGATCAAATGCTGCTTGAGCTTCCTTGAGCGTGGAAAACTGACGCCCTTCAAGTACTTCGGCCTTGAGTGAGCGATGGAAACGCTCAATCTTTCCATTGGTTTGTGGGTGGTAAGGGCGGCTGAAACTGATCCGAATACCCAGACGAATCAACCAGATACTCAGCTCTGTGATTTCACCAGGGTTACGTGGAGAGCCCCAAGGCGGTCCGTTATCAACGTTGATGCGAGCCGGTAATCCGAAGCGCTGGAATACCTCGGTCAACCTTTCCTTCACCGTGGCTCCACGCTCGTTATCACAAGCTTGAATAGCCAAACTGAA
>NZ_JBXAFK010000053.1:0-55183 GCF_058793055.1 Pseudomonas sp. MPR-R2A5 | reverse complement strand
CCCAACGCGGGGCAAGCCCGCTCGCCACAGGGAGAGTTCTCAAGGTCTGAAAGTTGCGTAGATACCCATGCTCATCGCAGGCAAGCCAGCTCCCACAGTTTGAATGTATTCGCAGATCAACAATGTGGGAGCCGGGCTTGCCCGCGATAGGGCCTGTTCAGGCAACAAAAAACCCGCTGACCAAACTGGCCCAGCGGGTTTCTTGTTTTTACAGCCAGCGAATCAAAAATCCGCCAACTGCCACACCTCATACGCCGGTGTTTCATACGGATGGCTGAGCTTCAACGCCGCCACAGCAGCCGCAATCGACTCATCGGCCACCACCAGCTCAACTTTCCACTCTTCAACCACTTCAACCTGGCCCACCTGCCCGATAAACGGCTGGCTGCCGTCCAACGCACGGAATTGGCCCTGGCCCAGCACTTGCCAGGCGCAGCTGTCGTAGTCGCCGATGCGCCCGCCACCGGCTGCGAAGACGGCGGTCTTCACCGTCTCCACATGGCTGTCGGGCACAAAGAAGCTGAGCTTGTACACCGCCTTAGTTCACCCACACGCGAGCGTTGCGGAACATGCGCATCCAGGCGCCGTCTTCGTTCCACTCTTCCGGGCGCCACGAGTTCTGCACCGCGCGGAATACACGCTCCGGGTGCGGCATCATGATGGTGACGCGGCCGTCGCGGCTGGTGAGGCCGGTGATCCCGCGCGGCGAGCCGTTCGGGTTGGCCGGGTAGTTTTCGGTGACCTTGCCGTGGTTGTCGACGAAACGCATGGCCACGCAACCGGACAGGTCGGCTTCCAGCAGGGCTTCTTCGCTTTCGAACTCGGCATGGCCTTCACCGTGGGCGATGGCGATCGGCATGCGCGAACCAGCCATGCCTTGCAGGAAGATCGAGTTGGACTCCTGCACCTGCACCATGGCGACACGGGCTTCGAACTGCTCGGAACGGTTACGCACAAAGTGCGGCCAGAACTCGCTGCCCGGGATCAGCTCATGCAGGTTGGACATCATCTGGCAACCGTTGCACACACCCAGCGTGAAGCTGTCGTTGCGCTCGAAGAAGCCTTGGAACGCGTCGCGGGCACGGCTGTTGAACAGAGCCGACTTGGCCCAGCCTTCACCGGCACCCAGGACGTCGCCGTAGGAGAAGCCACCGCAGGCCACCAGGCCCTTGAACTCGTTGAGGTCAACGCGACCGGCGAGGATATCGCTCATGTGCACGTCGATCGCGTTGAAGCCGGCGCGGTCGAACGCGGCCGCCATTTCGACCTGGCCGTTGACGCCCTGCTCACGCAGTACGGCGACTTGTGGACGAATGCCTTTCTTGATGTACGGCGCGGCGATGTCCTGGTTGACGTCGAAGCTGAGCTTGGTGCTCAGGCCCGGATTGTCTTCTTCCAGGATCAGGTCGAACTCCTGCTCGGCGCAGTCGGCGTTGTCGCGCAGGCGCTGGATCTGGTAGCTGGTTTCCGCCCATTGGCGTTGCAGCAGACGGCGCTGGCCTTCGAAAACGGTGTCGCCATTGAAGACAATGTCGATCTGGCCGTTGTTGATCGGCTGGCCGATCACTGCCACGCAATCGCCCAGGCCGGCGGCGCTGAACTGTGCAAGTACGTCCGGGGTCGCGTCCTGGCGCACCTGGATCACGGCGCCCAGCTCTTCGTTGAACAGGATGCCGTTGATTTCAGAAGCATCCTCGGCAACGCTGTCGAGTACCAGGTTCAAGCCGCAGTGACCGGCAAACGCCATCTCTACAACGCTGGTCAGCAGGCCACCGTCGGAACGGTCGTGGTAGGCCAGCAGGTGGCCGTCGGCGTTGAGGCCCTGGATCACGGCGAAGAAGGCCTTGAGGTCTTCGGCATCATCGACGTCCGGCGCGTGCTTGCCGAGCTTGCCATGGGTTTGCGCGAGGATCGAGGCGCCCATGCGGTTCTGGCCACGGCCCAGGTCGATCAGGATCAGGTCGGTGGTGCCCTTGTCCATGCGCAGTTGCGGGGTCAGGGTCTGGCGGATGTCGGTGACCGGTGCGAAACCGGTGACGATCAGCGACAGCGGCGAAGTGACGCTCTTGTCGGTGCCGTCTTCGTTCCAACGGGTGGCCATGGACATGGAGTCCTTGCCCACCGGAATGGTGATCCCCAGTTCCGGGCACAGCTCCATGCCGACCGCCTTGACGGTGTCGTACAGGCGCGCGTCTTCACCGGGGTGGCCGGCAGCGGACATCCAGTTGGCCGACAACTTTATGTCGGACAGTTTGCCGATGCGCGACGCCGCGATGTTGGTGAGGGTTTCACCAATGGCCATGCGTCCCGACGCCGGAGCATCCAGCAGGGCCAGCGGCGTGCGCTCGCCCATGGCCATGGCTTCACCGGTGTAGACGTCGAAGCTGGTGGCGGTGACGGCAACGTCAGCCACCGGCACTTGCCACGGGCCGACCATCTGGTCACGGGCCACCAGGCCAGTGATGGTGCGGTCGCCAATGGTGATCAGGAAGCTTTTGCTCGCCACGGCCGGGTGGTGCAGCACACGTTCGATGCTGTCGGCCAGGTCCAGCGTGCTCGGGTCGAAATCATCGCCCAGCTCGGCTTCACGTACGGCCGAACGGTGCATGCGCGGGGCCTTGCCCAGCAGCACTTCGAGCGGCATGTCCACCGGGCTGTTGCCGAAGTGGCTGTCGGTGACCGTCAGTTGCGGCTCGGCAGTGGCTTCGCCGACCACGGCAAACGGGCAGCGCTCGCGTTCGCAGATGGCCTGGAAGCGCGCAAAGTCTTCAGGGCCGACGGCCAGTACGTAGCGTTCCTGGGACTCGTTGCTCCAGATTTCGTGCGGGGCCATGCCCGGCTCGTCGTTTGGAATGTTGCGCAGTTCGAAACGGCCGCCGCGGTCGCCATCGTTGACCAGTTCCGGGAAGGCGTTGGACAAGCCACCGGCGCCGACGTCGTGGATGAAGCTGATCGGGTTCTTGTCACCCAACTGCCAGCAACGGTCGATGACTTCCTGGCAGCGACGCTCCATCTCTGGGTTTTCGCGCTGTACGGAAGCGAAGTCGAGGTCCGCCGAGCTGGTGCCGGTGGCCATGGAGGAGGCAGCACCGCCCCCCAGGCCGATCAGCATCGCCGGGCCGCCGAGGACGATCAGCTTGGAGCCGACCAGGATCTCGCCTTTCTTGACATGTTCTTCACGGATGTTGCCCATGCCGCCGGCCAACATGATCGGCTTGTGGTAGCCGCGCACTTCATCGCCACGCGGGGTGGTGATGGATTGCTCGAAGGTCCGGAAGTAGCCGGTCAGTGCCGGGCGCCCGAACTCGTTGTTGAACGCGGCGCCGCCCAGCGGGCCTTCGATCATGATGTCCAGCGCGGTAACGATGCGCTCCGGCTTGCCGTATGGCACTTCCCACGGCTGTTCGAAGCCCGGGATCTGCAGGTTGGACACGGTAAAACCGGTGAGGCCGGCCTTTGGCTTGGCGCCACGGCCGGTGGCACCTTCGTCGCGGATCTCGCCGCCGGAACCGGTGGCTGCGCCCGGGAACGGGGCAATCGCGGTCGGGTGGTTGTGAGTCTCGACTTTCATCAGGATGTGCACCGGCTCCTGCACCGCGCCGTACTGGCGGGTCTCGGGGTCCGGGAAGAAACGGCCGGCGACGCTGCCGACGATGACCGAGGCGTTGTCCTTATAAGCCGACAGAACGCCTTCGCTGTGCATCACGTAGGTGTTCTTGATCATGCCGAACAGGCTTTTTTCCTGGCTTTCGCCGTCGATGTCCCAACTGGCGTTGAAGATCTTGTGACGGCAGTGCTCGGAGTTGGCCTGGGCGAACATCATCAGTTCGATGTCGTGCGGGTTGCGCTTCAAGCCGTTGAAAGCGTTGACCAGATAGTCGATCTCGTCTTCGGCCAGGGCCAGGCCCAGTTCGGTGTTGGCCTTCTCGAGGGCGGCGCGACCGCCGCCAAGCACGTCAATCGCGGTCAGCGGCTTGGGCTCGGCGTGGCTGAACAGGCCGGCAGCCTGTTCCAGCTGGCTGACGATGATCTGGGTCATGCGGTCGTGCAGGCTGCTGGCGATAAGCTCGGCTTCGGTCTCGCTGAACTGCCCGGCGACATAGAAGGCAATCCCGCGTTCCAGGCGCTGGATGCTCGTAAGGCCGCAGTTGCGGGCGATATCACTGGCCTTGCTCGACCAGGGCGAGATGGTGCCGAACCGTGGCAGAACCAGGAACAAGCGGCCGGTCGGCTCTTGAACGGGAACGCTTGGGCCGTACTTCAGAAGGCGTGCCAGCACCTGCTGTTCGTCGGCGGTCAAGACGCCGGTAACGTCGGCGAAGTGAGCAAATTCAGCATACAGGCCTGTAACAGCTGGAACCTTCTGGCTCAGTTGCTCAAGGAGTTTGCTGTGGCGAAAGGCAGAAAGGGCAGGAGCGCCGCGCAGGATCAACATCTTCGGGACAGCCTCGGGAAGGGGGTGTGCTTTGAGGCCGTGCATTCTAGCGTAAACCGCCGCCAACGGCACCCGAAACGCTACTGGTGGCTGCTGCCGAACGTCAGTTGGCACCGATTGCACGCTATCCGCGCGCTATCCGTGGCATTCCGCGCAGTTATTTTAACCGTCACAATCACTCGCCAAGCCACGTTTCTGCGGGTTGCAGCACAGTTTTGCCGGCGCTAGCAGACAAGTCCCACGCTGTCGAGATATGGCGCCGTGGGCCGTTTGCGTATACTGCGCAGATGTTCTCCCCTACTGCTTTGCGCCCGCGGTGCGCCAAATGGCTCATCGCAACCGGACTCTTCCTGATGCTCAGCGCCTGTGTTGATAAACCCAGCACGCTCGAGCGAATCAAGGAGGATGGCGTATTGCGGGTGATTACCCGAAACAGCCCGGCCACGTATTTCCAGGACCGCAACGGTGAAACCGGTTTCGAATACGAGCTGGTCAAACGCTTTGCCGACGACCTGGGGGTGAAGCTGGAAATCGAAACCGCTGACAACCTCGACGACCTGTTCGGCCAGCTGGGTAAACCCAACGGCCCGGTCCTGGCTGCCGCCGGCCTGGTCAGCAGCGAGCAGCGCCTGAAGCAGGTTCGCTTTTCCCACCCGTACCTGGAAGTGACCCCGCAGATCATCTATCGCAACGGCCAATCGCGCCCCACCAACGCGGCGGACCTGGTGGGCAAGAAGATCATGGTGCTCAAGGGCAGCACCCACGCCGAACAACTGGCGGAGTTGAAAAAACAGAATCCTGCCATCGAATACGAAGAGTCCGACGCCGTTGAAGTAGTCGACCTGCTGCGCATGGTCGACGAAGGCCAGATCGACCTGACCCTGGTGGACTCCAACGAAGTGGCGATGAACCAGGTGTACTTCCCCAACGTGCGCGTGGCGTTCGACCTCGGCGATGCCAGCCACCAGAGCTGGGCCGTGGCCGCCGGCGAAGACAACAGCCTGCTCAACGAGGTCAACAGCTACCTCGACAAGGTCGGCAAGAACGGCACCTTGCAGCGCCTGAAAGATCGCTACTACGGGCACGTCGATGTGCTCGGCTACATGGGCGCCTATACGTTTGCCCAGCACTTGCAGCAGCGCTTGCCCAAGTACGAGAAACACTTCAAGGCCTACGCCAAGGAAGAAAAGGTCGACTGGCGCCTGTTGGCGGCCATCGGCTATCAAGAGTCACTCTGGCAACCGGCGGTCACCTCCAAGACCGGCGTGCGCGGGCTGATGATGCTGACCCAGAACACCGCCCAGGCCATGGGCGTGTCCAACCGCCTGGACGCCAAGCAAAGCATCATGGGCGGCGCCAAATACCTGGCCAAGATCAAGGATGAGCTTGACGATGATATCGCCGAGCCGGACCGTACCTGGTTTGCCCTGGCCGCTTACAACGTGGGCACCGGGCATCTGGACGACGCGCGCAAGCTGGCGCAGAAGGACGGCCTGAACCCGAACAAGTGGCTGGACGTGAAGAAGATGCTGCCGCGCCTGTCGCAGAAGCAGTGGTACAGCAAGACCCGCTACGGCTATGCCCGTGGCGGCGAGCCGGTGCATTTCGTGGCGAACATCCGGCGCTACTACGACATCCTCACCTGGGTGACTCAGCCACAGCTGGAAGGTAATCAGGTGGTCGAAGGCAACCTGCATGTACCTGGGGTGAACAAGACCAAGCCGCCGGAAGAGAACCCGCAGCTGTAAACCCGATCATCCAGCCCCCCAACCCCATGTGGGAGGGAGCTTGCTCCCGATGAGGCTCGATCAGCCACAGACAAACTGACCGCCCCCTGCTACCGGCACTCCCACCGCTCGTTCGCTACTGGCCCTGGAGGCCGGTGAGCAGATGTACCGTGCCTCCCGCCAACACCATCACGCCCGGCACTCCAGCCGCCTTTAACGCCGCCACATCCACCCGCGCCGCGTCCTGCAGTTGCACGCGCACTCGCGTCAACGCCACGCGCTGTTGCGACTTGAGATTATCCGCACCACCGAGCGCATCCAGCACATCGGCCGACAACAGACTCGGTGTCGACGGCGCTACCGTCTCGGCAATCAAATCCGGGGTCAGGGCTTTCCAGAACGCCCGCTGCAATTTCTCGAACATGCTCAGTGCTCCACGACAGGTGAGGTTTCAACGGTGGCCGCGTGATACAGGCGCAAGGCCTCGCGCACTTGGGCGGCTTCTTCCAGGCCCAGTACCTGGCGGGCGATGATCTGGCAGTCCGCCAGGTCCAGCTCGCGTACGGTGGCCTTGATGGTCGGGATCAGCGGCACGCTGACAGACAACTCATCCACCCCCAGCCCGATCAATACCGGCACAGCCAAGGCTTCGGACGCCAACGCCCCGCACACGCCCACCCACTTGCCGTGGGCATGGGCGGCCTTGACGGTGGTCGCGATCAGGCGCAACACAGCCGGGTGAAAGCTGTCGGCCTGGCCGGCCAGCCGCGGGTGGTCGCGGTCCATGGCCAGGGTGTATTGGGTCAGGTCATTGGTGCCGATCGAAAAGAAATCCACATGGGGCGCAAACACATCCGCCATCAACGCCGCAGACGGCACCTCGATCATGATGCCCAGCTTCGGTAGCTCGGTGAGCCCCAGGGCCAGAGCTTCTTCTTCGAGCATCTTGCGCGCCAGGTGCAACTCGGAGAGCAGGCTGACCATCGGCAGCATGATATGCAGGCGTGCAAAACCGGCACTGGCGAGGATCGCACGGAACTGTTCGCGCAGCAGCTCGGGACGCTCCAGGCACAGGCGAATACCGCGCAACCCGAGGAACGGGTTGGTTTCGGCGTCCATCGGCACATAAGCCAAGGGTTTGTCGCCACCGACGTCCAAGGTGCGCACCACCAGGTTGCGCTCGGCGCCCAGGGCACGGGCGATGGCCGTGTAGGTGGCTGCTTGTTCGTCAGGGCCCGGCGCACGGTTGCGGTCCAGGTAGAGGAACTCCGAACGCAACAGGCCGACGCCTTCGCCGCCAAGGGTCAGGGATTGCTCCACTTCCTGCAACGAGGCCACGTTGGCGGTGACTTCGACGTGATGACCGTCTCGGGTGGTGGCGGGCAAAGACGCCTGCGCCACATCGCGTTGATGGCGAAGCACCTGCTGCTTGCGGGCGGCTTCCAATTGTTCGATTTCGGCCAGATCCGGGTCCAAGTGCAGTTCGCCTTTGTCGGCGTCGAGCAACACCTGCTTGCCGTTGGCCAACCCCAGTACCTGGGCCGAAACACCGCAAATGGCCGGCAGGCCAAGGGCGCGGGCGAGGATCGCGACGTGGCTGGTCGCGCCTCCGCCGACGGTGACAAAACCCAGCACTTTGCGTGTATCCAGGCTGGCGGTCTGCGACGGGGTCAATTGCTCAGCGATCAGGATTGCGCGCTCCGGCAAGTCCCAGGCGTTGTCCTGAATGCCCAGGATCAGTTTCAGCACGCGCCGGCCAACATCCGCCAGATCTGCCGCACGCTCGGCGATCAGCGCATTGCCCAGCCCCTGAAATAGCTTGACGGTCGCGAGCGTGGCACTGTTCCAGGCAAAGGCGGCGCTCTTGCCTTCAGCCAGCAGGCTGTGAGCGTGTTCCAGCAAGGTCGGGTCTTCGAGCAGTTCCTGATGGGCGCGGAAAATCTCTGCCTGGGCGCTGCCGGCGGCCTTATCCCGAAAAGCCTGCAATGCCTCGGTGGCAGCCAGCAGGCCACGCGCCAAAGCGGCACGTTCAGTGGCTTCACCCATACCTTGTTCAGGGATGCTCAGCTCAGGCTCAGTCACTTGAACGACCTGACCAAACGCCGAACCCGGCGATGCGCACACGCCTCGCAGCAAGGTCGCCGAGGGTGGCGTAACGACCGCTTCAGCCACGCTCGCCACCCCCTCGCCACAGCCTTCAGCCAACAAGGCCACCAGCGCAGTGATCGCCACTTCGGCATCCTCACCCGCCGCACTCACCTGCAAGGTGTCGCCGTGCACGGTTTGCAACGCCATGATCGCCACCAGCGATTTGGCGTTGGCGCTCTGGGTTTGTTTATGCAGATAGATGCTTGCGTTGAAACCCTTCGCCGCCTGGGCGAACACCGCCGCCGGGCGGGCGTGCAAACCGTTGGCATTGGGCAAGGTCAACGGCTTGGAGAACAGCGCATCGCCCTCCTCTTCGTCCACTGCGTCAATGGCTTCGCCTGGGGATAACTGCAACAGCGGTTGGCCGATCTCCACAAGATCGGTTGCCAACACGCTAAACGGCTCGCCACTGACCACCAGCATCAAGGTCAGCAGGCTACGGGCGTTGAGCGCCACGTAGTCGGCATCGAATTCGATCAGCGGTTGCCCGGCCTCCACCCGCTGGCCTTCCTCGACCAATCGGGTAAATCCCTTGCCTGCCAGGTTCACGGTGTCCAGGCCGATGTGCATCAGCACCTGGACGCCATTGTCATCGGTGATGCTGACCGCATGCCCACTGTCCTGGATATTGCTGATCACCCCGGCCAGTGGCGCGCAGAGGGTCTGCGAGGTGGGGTCGATACACAGGCCGTCGCCAATCAGGCGGCTGGAGAATACAGGGTCGGGCACCTTATCCAGCGCCAGCAGCACACCCGACACGGGCGCCAGCAATTCCAGGGGTTGAGTTGCGGTCATGACTTCACCTGCTGTTTTGTTCTGTAGATATCCGTGTGGGCGGGGGCTTGTTCCCGATGACGGTGTACCAGCCAATAAATGCCTATCTGAAACACCGCTATCGGGGGCATGCCCCCTCCCACATTTAGTCCCTGTGCACCCGAAGGCTCATTTCCACCAGTATTCGACTTGCACGCCGACGTTCGAGCCATGCCGCGCAGTGCCGTAGGCGCCGGTGTCGGACAACGCCGAACCCGCCGCCAGCTCATTCGCCGCACGCTTGGCCGCTTCGTTCCAACTGGCATAGGTGTAATACAAACGCACCTCCGGCCGCGCCCAGAAATCCGGGCCTTTGGGCGACCAGGTCGGGGCGAAGGTGAACTTGCTCAGCTTGCGCGTGCCACCACTGGCATCGACCTGATCATGGCCGAGTTCGGTGACCAGCTTGAACTGCTCGCTGATCGCATAGGCCGGGCGCACGCCGACGGACATCCAGGTCTGGTCCTGGCTGCCGGGACGGATATCTTTCTGGTACACCGCCTCGATCTGCCCGCCGAAACGCGGGGTCACCTGCCAGTCGAAAAACTCGACGGCGCGATAGCTTTTGCTGCTGTTGTCCAAGCGGGTATTGCCGGTGTAACCCAGGCCGGTGCCAGGACCTTCGCCGTACTGCAGGGCGAATTTGTTCTTGCCGCCCAGGAAAGCCTTTTGTACGTGCTGCGCCGTGATCGCCCAACCGCTGTTGGTATCGCGCCCGCCGGCCTTTTCGATGTAGCTCAAGCCCAGCTCCAGCTCGCCACCGGGGTTGGTCTTGAAGCCCGCAATGTTGAAATCGTGACGGGTGGCGTATTCCTTCTGGTACAGGTTGTCCTTGCGCGAAAGGGCGTAGCTGTATTTCAAGTCGCCAATCAGCACGTCCTCGATACCGCCGCCCGTGGCGCTCTGGTTCCAGTAGTAGAAGTCGGAGATATGGATGTCATTACGTTTGTAGTAACGCCGCCCGGCCCACAGCGACCCGCCGTTGAGACTGGGCAGGTTCGACCATTGCGCATACATCTGCGGCATGCGCGCCGAGCCGTTGTTTTCACCCTGGAATTTAAGGGCGCGGTCGTATTGGTTGTACAGGGAGGCCATGGCGTCGACGCTGAGCACCGAACCATCGTCGAGGGTCAGCAGGTCCTGGCGCAATTCCAGTTCGGCGTACTGCTCGCATTCGTTGCCCAAGCGGTATTTGGTTTGCGCGCCCGGCAGTTGGAAACACTGCTGCTTGCCACTGCCGGTTGAAGTGCCCACGCCACTGCGCAGGTAACCGGCAAATTCCAGGGCCTGCGCGCCGAATGGCAGGCTCAGGCACGATGCTACTAGGCCCAGCTTTATTGTTGTTTTCATGAAGCGCTCCGATATTTTTATTATGTTTTTAACGCGTCCCCGCGCTCCCACACGGGGTTTACAACGGGTCTCAGTCCTTGAGGTGCAGCACAAAGGATTCGTAGGGGCGCAGCACGACTGTGCGGGTACGCATCGGGCAATCGGGGTAGTTGCTGATCAGCAGGCGTTGCTCGGTGCCCCCACTGATCACGTTGCCGGGCAGTTGGATCTCGCACGGCTGGCCGTAGAAGTTGTTCAGCACCAGCAACCGCTCGCCATGACCTTCGCGCAGGTATGCCCAGACCTGAAGGTGGTCTTGCAGCAACGGGCGGTAAACGCCCTCCTGAATCAGCGATTCATGGCGACGCAAGGCGATCAGCGCGCGGTAGTGATGCAGCACCGAGTCCGGGTCATCCAGTTGCTGCTCGACATTGATCTGCGCCGCATTGGCCGGGATACCGATCCACGGCTCGCCCGTGCTGAAACCGGCATTCGCCTGGTTGTTCCACTGCATGGGCGTGCGCCCGTTATCGCGGGACTTCTGCATGATCGCCGCCATGCTCGACGCCTCGGACTCCCCCGCATCGCGCTTGAGGCGGAAGATGTTCAGGGTCTCGACATCACGGTATTGCTCGATCTTGTCGAACCCCGGGTTGGTCATGCCCAGCTCTTCGCCCTGGTACACAAAGGGCGTGCCCTGGAGGAAGTGCAACGCCGTGGCGAGCATCTTGGCCGAGACCACCCGGTGTTCGCCGTCATCGCCAAATCGCGAGACCACTCGAGGCTGGTCGTGGTTACACCAGAACAGTGCGTTCCAGCCGCCACCCGCCTGCATGCCGAGTTGCCAATCAGAGAGGATCTGCTTGAGCTGCAGGAAATCAAAGTCGGCGCGCACCCACTTCTGCAAGTTCGGGTAATCGACTTTCAGGTGATGAAAGTTGAAGGTCATCGACAGCTCTTTGGACTCCGGCCGCGAATAGCGGATGCAGTGTTCCAGGCTGGTGGACGACATCTCGCCGACGTTGATCAGGTCATGGCCCTCGAAGACTTCGCGGTGCATTTCCTGCAGGTATGCATGCACGTTCGGGCCGTCGGTGTAGAAGCGACGGCCATCGCTGTTGTCTTCGGGGAAATCGGCGGGCTTGGAGATCAGGTTGATCACGTCCAGGCGGAAACCGCCCACACCCTTGTCGCGCCAGAAGCGCATCAGCTTGAATACCTCGGCGCGCACCTTGGGGTTGTCCCAGTTGAGGTCGGCCTGGGTGTGATCGAACAGGTGCAGGAAGTACTGGCCGGTTTGCGCTTCGTATTCCCAGGCTGAGCCACCGAACTTGGATTCCCAGTTGTTCGGCTGGTCGCGCCAGATATAGAAGTCACGGTACGGGTTGTCGAGGCTGCTGCGTGCCTGCTGGAACCACTCATGCTCGATGGAGGTGTGATTGACCACGATGTCGAGCATCAGCTTGATGCCGCGCTGGGCCGCTTCGCTGATCAGCAGGTCGCAGTCGGCCATGGTCCCGTAGCTGGGATCGATGGCGTAGTAGTCGCTGATGTCGTAGCCGTTGTCGCGCTGCGGTGAACGCAGGAAC
This sequence comes from Pseudomonas sp. MPR-R2A5, assembly GCF_058793055.1. Classification (NCBI taxonomy): domain Bacteria; kingdom Pseudomonadati; phylum Pseudomonadota; class Gammaproteobacteria; order Pseudomonadales; family Pseudomonadaceae; genus Pseudomonas; species Pseudomonas sp. MPR-R2A5. The sequence goes on along the minus strand of NZ_JBXAFK010000053.1, from coordinate 43,142 downwards.
GGGGTGATCCACAGGCAGTCGACCCCCAGCCACTTGAGGTAATCGAGTTTATCCACGATACCCAGCAGGTCACCGGTGGCGTTACCCGCGTGGCTGTGGAAGCTTTTGGGGTAGATCTGGTAGATCACCGAGTGTTGCCAGTCTTGCATGGTGGGTTCCTTCAGTAGAGTTTTTTGCAGGCCTCTCGGGCCTCATCGGAGGGCAAGCCCGCTCCCACATTCAAAATGCAGAGGGGCTTGCCCCCGATAGCGGTAGATCAGGCAACCCTGTATCCAGGCCGCACGATCTTCATGCTCAACGCGCAGGTCAAAACAAACGGCACGACGATCGCGATGACCATCCCGATCACAAACATCGGAATGGCGCTCGGCACGATCGAGATAAACCCAGGCAGGCCGCCGACCCCGATGGCCGAGGCCTGGACCTTGTTCAACGACAGGAAGATGCTGCCCAGCGCCGAACCCAGCAGCGCGGCATAAAACGGGAATTTGAAGCGCAGGTTCACGCCGAACATCGCGGGCTCTGTAATGCCGAAGTAGGCGGAAACCGCTGAGGTCGAGGCCATGCTTTTGTCCCGCGCATTACGGGTCATGTAGAACACCGCGAGCGCGGCGCTGCCCTGGGCCAGGTTGGACATGACGATCATCGGCCAGATAAAGGTGCCGCCCTGGGTGGAGATCAATTGCAGGTCCACGGCGAGGAACATATGGTGCATGCCGGTGATCACCAGCGGTGCATACAGCAGGCCGAAAATCGCCCCGCCCAGCATCGGCGCCAGGTCAAAGAGGGTGACCACGCCTTCGGTAATCAGGATGCCCAGGTGACGGGTGACCGGGCCAATGATTGCCAGGGCCAGCACACCGGTAACGACGATGGTGGTGATCGGTACGACGAGCAGTTGAATCGCATTCGGCACCCGCGCCCGCAGCCATTTCTCGATGACGCTCATCACATAGGCCGCCATCAGGATAGGCAGGATCTGCCCCTGGTAACCCACTTTCTCAATCTTGAACCAACCGAAAATATCGAAGTACGGCAGGCTCTGGCCATCCAGCCCGGCGACCGCCTTGCCATAGTTCCAGGCGTTGAGCAGGTCCGGGTGCACCAGCATCAGGCCGAGCACGATGCCGAGGATTTCACTGCCGCCAAAGCGCTTGGCCGCCGACCAGCCCACCAGCGCCGGCAAGAACACGAACGAGGTGTTGGCCATCAGGTTGATCAGGCTCCACAGGCCATCCAGGTTCGGATAGGCCTCCAGCAGCGTCTTGCCCTCGATGAACATGCCCTTGGCGCCCATCAGGTTGTTCACGCCCATCAACAGGCCGGCAATGATCAGCGCAGGCAGGATCGGCATGAACACATCGGAGAACACCCGCACCAGGCGCTGCATGGCATTGGTCTTGTCGGCGCCCTTTTTCTTGACGTCGGCGATGGTGGCGGCGGCGAGGCCGGTCTGTTCCCGCAGCGCGGCGTAGACTTTTTCCACTTCGCCGGGGCCGATCACCACCTGGAACAGGCCCCCGGTGAAAAACGAGCCCTTGACGAGGTCAACCTGGTTCAAGGCGCTGCTCTTGACCCGGCTCGGATCCTTGAGCGCCAGGCGCAGGCGAGTCACGCAGTGGGCAGCTTGCTCAAGGTTGCCGCTGCCCCCGAGGTTCTCGAGAATCTCGCGGGCAATGTTCGAATAGTCGTGGCTCATGCTTGGTTTCCACTTTGATTTTTTTATTTGGGGGCAGTCATTGGCAGCACGCCGAGAGCAAACGTACTCGTACAGACGAGTTAAAGCAACAACTCGTCTGTACGAGTTACATTTTGTTTGTTTTTTTTATGGGCTCTACACCGTCACGCGCCACAGATATCCAAGGGCCCAATGGACAAACACCCCCCGTGCCACTAAGGTTCCTGCCTTGAACGCAAACCCGGCACAGAGCCATCCCCATGAGCAAATACAACCAGATCTATACCGATCTGCTTGCCAACATCACCACTGAACGCCTGCAACGTGGCACCCGTCTTCCCTCCGAAACCGAATTGATGGATGCCTACCAGGCCAGCCGTGGCACCGTGCGTCGGGCCATCGAGCAGTTGCAGGAGCGTGGGTTCGCGCAAAAAATCCACGGCAAGGGCACTTTCGTGTTGTCGCCCAACCCCATCGAGTTCCAATTGGGTGGCATCGTCAGCTTCCACGAAACCCACGCCGACCTGGGCGACGACGTACGCACCGAAGTGGTCGAGTTCACCCAGTTCCCACTGGAAGGCTCATTGCAACAACACATCGAAGCCGAACCCGGCACCCTGATCACGCGGATCAAGCGCGTCCGGCGCATCGGCGGCAAACGGGTGATCCTCGACATCAACCACTTTGTCGCCGACCTGATTCCCGGCCTGGACCGCGACATCGCCGAGCAGTCGATCTACGCGTTCATCGAGCAGACGCTGCAGCTGCAGATCAGCTATGCGCAACGCACCATCGAAGCCCTGCCCCGCAGCAAAGACGACCAGGCGCACCTCGACCTAGACGGTCAGAGCCATGTGATCGTGGTGAGTAACCAGACGTTTTTGCAGGATGGGCGCCAGTTCGAGTACACCGAATCGCGGCATACGCTGGATAAGTTTTACTTTTCGGATATTGCCCGACGGTAAACAAATACCAGAAACACAAAACCCCGGACATCGCCGGGGTTTTGTTATTCAGCGCTCACCTGCTGCCGCAGTGTCACTTCCACTCCAATTATGAACCATGAAATAAAATATATAAAAATCATATAGTTATATGATCAAGTACGAATGACGCCTTGAAAAGTGCCATTTCTATCAGGAAGGCCGCTGCAAGCCACCCCACCGTTGATATGATCCTTAACAAGTCCTGAGGTGTGCCGTTGCGGATTACCCGTCGACGACAAATCGGTATGGACAGCAGGGCCTCTGGATCGGCCAAGTCGTTTCCCGAGGCTCGTGGCTACGTGCCAATTTGGGATACGGATGCGGACGACCTGCCCCTATGCTTAAGTCGAACTCATCGCCCCTGAGGACGACCATAGAGCACTCGCCTTGTCTTCAATGGCGACGAGCGCAGTAAGGATGTGAAATGGATAAGTCGCAGGAAGTTGACGAGGTAACCCGGCTCACAGCGCACGCGCACAGAGTCTTACAGAGTGGTGCGCTCGGTAAATCGCAACAGATCATTCGTCTTTTCGAGTTTCTCCTCGAACGATCACTGACGGCGACCGCAACGAAAGAAATCGAGATTGCACTAGTCGTGTTTGGTAGACCCGCCAGCGTGGATCTCGCGGCTGATGCAACGGTTCGAGTGCATATTCATCGGCTGCGAAAAAAACTCGATGCGGCGCCAGCCGATGAGCGTGGCGAGCGGCTTATCCTTCCGCGTGGCGAATATCGTCTGGTCGTCGCTGTTCCCGATGAGCAAGACAAATACTCCGGCCATGTGCACCGACGTTTCCTTGATTGGCGGTATTTTGCCGTCGCGGCGCTTTTCCTCACGCTCAACGCAATATGCTGGCTCTGGTTGGCAGGGAAATCACCCAGTGATTCGCGTATCGAGAGCATTCTCTGGAGTGGTATCACGAAGAATCTGGCTCCGCTATTAGTCGTTTCCGGTGATTTTTATGTATTCGGTGAACAGGGCGCTGACGGTTCTATCCTTCGTATGGTCGCTGATTCCACCATCGCTTCCAGCGAGGATCTGAATAACTACAAACAACAGATGCCTGTGCCCGGCCAAAGGTATATCGATATGAATGCCCATCACTTGCCGAGTGGGCTCGCATCAGCCCTGGTTTCGGTGATGCCAATCATGGTCGCAACCAGGCCTGGAAATTCAAGCCTGATCAAGGATGTGACCACATCACGTTTCACCAATGAAATGCTGAGCGATCACGATATTGTCTATGTTGGTCTACTCGACACGCTCGGCGATCTGCAGGAGCCGTTTTTTGATCTTTCCGGGTTTTCGCTGTCGGCCAGCGGCGATACCCTTGTGGATCGAGCGAGCGGGGATAAATTTCAATCTGATTGGGCCGAACCGTCCACTGAAAGAATCATGCGTCGTGACTATGCGTACCTTGCTCGCTTTCCGGGACCAGCAGGAAATCACATCGTCGTCGTTGCCGGCATCATGGATCCCGCACTGATTGAAGCAGCGAAAATTGCATCGGACAGTGCCGAGCTGAGTCGCTTGAAGACCGTGCTAGGGAATAGCGACGCCTTCGAAGCGATGTATGAGGTGCGCACATTTGGTCCGTCGAGTGTATCGGCAGAGTTGCTGATCGCACGCCCACTTGACGTCGGTCAGATGTGGCGTACGAGGCAGGCGTCGCCTCCCAGTGGCAAGGCCATGCCAAGCCCTGGCAAGCCAGACGAGGCAGCTCAATAGAAGCTGAGCGCCAGACTCTTTTACGAACCTGTCCCTATCCCGGACAGGGCTGCCAACCGCACGCGGTTAGCTCCTTCTGGAGCGAAGAGCCAGGCTAAAGGTTCCTGAGATGGGGCAAGGCAATATCGCCCGTCGTCTCGTAGCGAAGCCATTGCTCGTTCCGAGACGGGCTGGGCACCGTGCCATACGTGCGTGGCCTGACGTGGGCATCCGCTTCGCCTGGTGCCGACGTCTCCCATCAGGGTGTGCGGGAATGCTTTGCGCAAAAAGCACATGGCCTGCATGGGGTCTCGGCAACGGCGCCTGAACCGGCATGCAGGCACATTTAATCTGCCCTGTTGATTACAACCTGTGTCGCTGGAAATTTCTCAGGGGTAGACCTACGCAATCTCCACGAACATATGCGCCTTGTCGCGCCGGACCTTTTCGAGTTTCACCAGCCAATCGCTTTCAGTATCCCGGTAGCCCAGGGCCAAAAGAACGGAACTGTTCAACCCCTGTTCGGGAAGCTTCAGAAGCGCATTCACTGCCTGGTTGTCGAATCCTTCCATGGGCGTGGCATCTACGCCCAGTTCAGCTGCCGCTACCAACGCGAATCCCAAGGCGATGTAGCACTGTTTGGACGCGTGGAAATACTGCTGCTCCTTGCTCATGCTGCCGAAAGAATCGAGCAGCGATAGCCGGTAATCATCGGTGACACTGGCAGGCAGGTGACGTATTTTGTTGCTGTATTCAAAAAACCCATTGATCCGCTCAGGTGTGTATTCATCCCAGGCAGCAAAAATCAACAAGTGGGACGCTGTGGAAATTTGCTGTTGGTTGGCGCAGATCGGCTGCAATTGCGCCTTCAACTCGCGGTTAGTGATGATTAACACCTTGAAAGGCTGCAGGCCCGAACTGCTGGGGGCCAGGCGTATGGCTTCCAGGATCGGATCAATTTTTTCTTGCGCGACCTTGTCGCCGTTGTAGCTTTTGGTTGCATAGCGCCAATGAAGCGTGTCTTTCAATGCCATGATGATTCCCTTGACGGAATTGAGCCAGCGATTGCCTGGCGTGCTTTACGCTCTAGATACTTGCCCAGTGCTCCGTACCCCTCACGGATTCGGGCTCTGCCCGTCCTTCAAGTGACGCCAGAGGGTTTTGAAAGGATCGATATAGAACCCCCTCAGGGTGTTGTGCGGATTGTTGGCACCATATTCTTCGTCGTTGCATCCCCAACGCCAGCTCTCGCCCTTCTTGGGCAAGTAGAGTGTTCCGAACATCCAGTCCCAGAGCGTCAGTACGACTGCGTTGTTCTTGTCCCAGTGATGGGGCTCCATACTGTGGTGAAGGTTGTGCATGACAGGGGCCAAAACGATCCGGTTCATCCACCCGTAGGAGATCGGCAAATGGACGTGAGAAAACACATCGATAACGAAGAAGCAGATGTAGGCCGTTGTGGTGACGGCAACCACCATGCCTGGGTGGATTTGACTCCCCGTTGCATAAAGCACCACCCCCGTAAAGGCCCCGCCGACCACCGCCGGGATAATATTGAGGCCAAAGAACTCGATGGGGTGCTGGCGGAATAGCGTCCAGGGCGTCAGTGTCTCAGCGGTATGGTGAGGCTTGTGCAGATGCCACATCAGTGCATTGGTATGGCACCAACGATGTATCCAATACCCCACGAAGTCGACACTGAGGAAATAAGTCAGGAACTGAACGGAGACGATCAGCCAGGTTGACGTCATCAAGGGGGCCCGGACACCGAATTCAGCGGTGAAATAAGCGCCTACATTGTCAGCAATGGCGATGCCATTGACGGCGAAGACGCCGACCAGGGGAAAACCGAGCATCAGCAGGATGATACCGTTCCACATATCCACGCGAGATGAGGGGTTGTCATATTGCTCTTTGGGAAAGGCTGCATTGGTTAGAGAACGGAGGGTCAGGGGGCTCTGCCACTTTTGCGAGATGATGAACATCACCGCGAGGACTGAGACAAACAGAGGAAGGCCCCAGGCCCATAGACTTATTATTTCCAGTGTCGGTTCATAGAACGCGACAATTGAGTCCCAGATCTCATACATCGTCATCGTAAGTACCTCGCCATTTATTCTTTTGTTTTTGTTTTGAGGCCATGGATAGCCTCGCGCTGTCTTTCCGTGCAGGCCCGGTCGGGAGTCTTATTTCAACGGGCTATATGGATACTGCCCATGACAGACTGCCCAAGATAAGTTGGGTAACGGTTAATTAACGGTACGTAACAGGTTATTTTCAGAGAGGTTTTCTCTAAAAACATCATTTGAATCAGATAGATAGTCTTAGGGGCATGCTGGCAGAGCCGTTACCTATTCGCCGAGCGTGTCAGCCGCCCGAGGTCCGTCCAGGCACCCTCTGGTTCGAGGGGCAAGGATTGGGGGCGCCGCCTGATGGATAGAGCGGAGGCTTTCCTATTTCAACACCACCAGAACATATGACTGGAAACCACTGAAGCACACCGCGCGAGTGGTTTTTATCAAAGCCTCGGCTGGTAGCCCGTGGAGAACCTACCGGAAGGTGATATTCGCTTTGGAAAGTACCGGCATAATCATTAAAAGAAGTATCGACCGGACACTTACGCTTATTCGGCGTCAGCTTAATCACGCAAGATGCGTTCGGCGGGCAAGAGACTACAGAATCCGGCAAATGCAACAATCAAGTATTGCCACTTGAAGCGGACGCTATAAAAAAGAACATTCGGAGATTAACAGTGTGAGCGAGCGGATATTGAAATCCCGCGCCAAGGCGCGGGATTTCGGGGAACGGCATCATCAAGAGCGCGTGGGGATCACTCCCACTCTATTATCGATAATAAATAAATACCCTTATAAATCAATCGTTAATCGCTACGATTAAAATCTATGCCACATTTAATACCATGCCAAGAAAACCTGATTTTATAAGTTCTGTTTAGGGCGTAACTGGGCCAAAACCCTACTCGTCATAAAGCAAGGCGCCTGATACTCGAATTGGACATAATTAGAATTTGTGAGCCACCGGGAGCTACCTTCATGAACCGATATGAGCCAGCCGAGCCTCGCTCCCCGCTGCCAGAGCTGACCCAGCTTCTCACGCCCGGCACATTGGGGTTTTATACTCATGTCGAATGTACAGAGCTGTTCGCCAGCCGGCCCGATCATGAGGACATCATCAATATCTTCACGCTCCTGATTGCCGAGGAGCAACCTGATCTCGAGCCAGCGGCTGCCTACTTTCTGACGCCGAAACCCATTCGAATCAAATCGCTCAATGGCTGGAGTTTTGGCCTCCGCCGTTACACTGCACTGATCGACACCCTCATTCCGGCTCTCACAGCTTTGGAGGCGGGGGAGGGATGGAGACTCTCGGGCGATGAACTCGGATTTGGCGAGCTTTTGCCGATGCCCGCACAGTTTGTGCCGCCAGATAATGGTGCGCAGGTCCCATGGAACAAACTCCTCAAAAACAACTTCTGGACTGGTTCGCATCTGCTTGAATGGGCCGATCATGGCAAAGAAGCACTGAAGCCGTTCTTCGCAGATCCTCGCCGCTTGCAAGAGCTATCAGTGCAGGTCGAAAAACACATCCCACTCCAACTGGCCACAATGTCAGATCGGCTCGGCAACCTGACAGTCCAACTTCCGGTCACTGTGCTAATGGCGAAATTTCAGCAGCTCCAAGACGGGAATTTTCAGGTCGAACACGCCTGGCATCCTAAAGCCACTCCACGCTCCTTGATAGCTGTCTGCGAATTGGAGCATGACGAAATCCTCACAGGCTTTGCTTCAGCAAGGCTACAGGAAAGGGTAACCCCACTTCCTATGCGTGCTGGCAGAGGACTATATCGGGGCTTCATCTGGGCCGAACAGAGCAGCACGCTCCTCGTCGCCTCCGGACCAGGTTCTTTTATCTCAACCATCTCATTCAATATGCGCTCTCTCGATCCGGAGCCACGCACTTTTTCGGTCAAAAATCCGGATGGCAGTAGTGACCTTCGGCGAGTAGGTATGACTTCGTTCTCCACTCATAGCCTCATCGGTGATCCTCAGCCAGACGACAACGGGGGATGGACAGCGAAGCGAATGTACACCGAGCAAGCCAACAAGCTCGCTGCCGAGCGCCGTTTTGTTCAGTATCGACCAACCCAAGACGATGGAACCGCAGTCCGCCGAAAGGCACTGGATGACATTCGAGCACTGATCGTTGCTTACAGCGAAAAAGGTGCCTGGCTATGGGATCCATATCTGTCAGCCAAAGACCTACTCGAAACGCTATTTTACTGCCCCTACCATGGAGTGGACCTCCGCGGTCTGACAACTGCCAAAGCTGGCTCCACCGACGAAATCCGCCAAACACTGAATGAATGTCAAAGCAACTGGCGGGGCCTGAAACTTGAACTTCGAGTACAGAAGGGCATGACAGGATGGGACTTCCACGATAGGTTCCTGATCTTTCCATCTGGCCCAGATGGGGCAATGGCTTGGTCGCTCGGCACCTCGGTAAACTCCGTGGGCACGGCGCACCACATCCTTCAGAAGGTCGACAATGCTCAGCTTGTGGTGGATGCCTTCACCGACCTTTGGGAGCTACTCGGCGGACAGGATCACCTTGTATGGAAAAGGCCGCAATGAAGCTTTCGGATGTTATTGTCGCGGCGATGGCGAAAGCCACGCAATTTGGGCCGATTGAAGTCCCAGATGCGCTTGTTACGGTAATCGAAGCGCAATCCGATCCTCTTCAAGCTATTTCCGAGTGGGACGCCAGTAACGACATATTTGAAGCGATCCGGTCTCAATTTGCTTTCGTAGATTTGCTCCGACGTGGCGCACCCGCCAGCGGTGAGGATTTCGACAGGCTCACCGGGCTGTTCCGATGGATTATTCAAGCAGGCGCCGATTGGAGCATCAGCGCTGATCCGCGCCGTACCCGACTAGTCGCCCTATTCGTCGTAGGACAATTCACAACGATGGGGGCAAGTTTCTGGGCTATCGTACCAAATGATTTCAGGCCTAACGATGAATTGCTCTCTGCGCTCGAAAGCATGATCGCAGGTATAACAATGAGTTTCACGACTCGTGGTTTATCCGCGCCTATCTGGGAGTCAGAGGCCGTAGAACGGTTTGAAAAGGCTGATGCTGAAAGCGATTGGATCGGAATCGAACTAGGCTGGCGCATGATAGAAGGCGGATTTTTTCCGGGCACTGCCATAGTTCAAGCTGCCCAATGTCTCGACAGATTTGCCCCCCAGCGTTTGATCGTGGCCGTCTCGGGGCTAAGGCAGACGGCATCTATCATGAGTGTCGTGCTATCGCTCAACGCCAACGCGGCACTACGTCTCGGCTCTGGATCGTCCAGCCCTCATGTCCAGTTCGCGACAACTTATATATCTGTGTCAAACATGGCTAACAGGGAGCCACTTGGTGAAACTTGCGAGAAATTTTTGATCCAGATACTGGAACGTGTGTCGAAAGATGCGCCGCGTTGGGCTGCCTGGATGCGCGTGTTCAACTTGTTCCCTTCGCGATTTCCAGAATTACAGACTTGTCTCGGATGCGTTCTTGCTGGTGCGAACGACACTGCCCTTGAAGCCTATGTTGATGCGGTAAGCCTGCACTGGTCTGGTCAACAAACTCGATTTTCAGTTGCGAATTGTCTCCGAGCATTCAGGGACATGGCCGAAGTCAAGAAGCGGAAGACTATGTGGAATTTCGCTTATCAGCGTTGGACGTCTTGGGGGTTCGGTCTGCACGGGAGTACTGAGAACCTTATTAAGATTTCTCGCTGTGAGTTGGATTACGCTTTAGTAGGTTATGCCGTCGAATGCCTCGACGATGCCCAGCGACAGCACATGTTAGCCTCACTGACCACGAAACTTCAGACCGTGGAAAACAATTGGCACCCCGGGATCATAGACTGTCTCTCTGAGTGGTACGCAGTGCTATCGGAGATGCAGCCTCTTTTCTTGGCAATGAGTGTCGCAGGTACAGAAGCCGATTGGATCGATAAAGAACCCACAATGCGATTACCATTTGATCCAGATAAAGAAGCCTATGTAACCCTCAAGTACGGCAGACCTCAAATCGCCTAAGCCGCACTGATGAATGACTCAGAGCTTACGAAATTGTTAGCACAAACCAAGACCCAAAACCCCCGGCACATGGCCGGGGTTTTGTTATTCAGCACTCACCTGCTAACGCAGGCTCACTCGAACATAAACAATCATAAAAAACCAATATAAATCATAGTTTTATTTTGATCGTTTCTGCTGATACCACGAAAAACACCATAAACGAAAACCTGTTTTCACAAGCATTGCATCATTCATGCGATGTCATGATCGGCTGGGGAATTGACCCGCCTGCCAATACCGCACTGATCCTATATTGACTCAAGATCCAATACCGGAAAGTACTCGCAGACCAGGAGTTACGGTCAGCGAAATGTTGGTAAATGGACCAATACTTCATAAGCTGAAACACGCTCGCCTATGGGAATGACTGAACGTGCTGGACGGCAATCAAACATTGCATAACCGCTATGAGGATGCCGGGGCCGCTTGCAAACCCTTCTAGAGCGACTCACCCTACGGCGTCTCACACTTATCCGAGTCAACCCATAAGGAAGAACGCCATGTTCACGAGGAGCCTGTTGCTGAGTTTTTGCGCTGTGTTACTGGTTGGCTGCACGGGAAGGGGCTTTCAACCGCCGGCTCCGGATTACACAAAATGGTACAAGGAGGGCGTATCGCAGACCGGGATCGTTGCTGCGATGCGTGCGTGCGGATATACCAATGTTGATGGTGCAGGAGACAGGTCGCCAATCGATGTGAGGTTAATGAATTTCTATTGCATGAAAGACGCAGGCTACAAACGCAAAGATAACGTGGACATGTGCAAGCTCGGTCGTATTGGTGAGTCTGCGGTGTGTGACGGGCGCCGGTAATCGGGCACAGTCCGGGGCGCTCATGGACATGGAGAATGTGATGTTGCTGACTCGAAATCAGTGGTTGGGCCTGAGCCTTCTGGTAGTAGTTGGGGGCTGTACCCCTTTTCAACCGCCGCCAGGGGACTACACCCAATGGAAAAAGAAGGGCGTCTCCCAGCAGGGCGTCGATGACGCAATGCGGGCTTGCGGGTATACCAATCTTGATGGCGTTGGCGACAAGTCGCCGATTGATGTGGTGCTGACGCGCTTCTACTGCATGAAGGATGCGGGTTTTATCCGCACGGACGATCTGGACCTGTGCAAGCTAGGCCGCATTGGCGAATCGCCGGTGTGCGACGGCCGCCGTTAACCCATCACCAAAAGGACACAGGGAATGAACAATCTACGCAACGGACTGTATGGTGCCGCATTGGCCCTGGCGGCAACAGCGCTGGGCGGTTGCGCCTCCTCGGCCGCGATCACCGGCGAGCCTGGGGTAAACATGGGCGACAGCTATCAGAAGGTGCTCGAGGTGGTCAGCCGCAACAATACCGTGACCAAACAGGTCGATGGCCAAGGCTTCCGGGCGGAGGGTTACTCAGCGATGTTCAAGGATTGTCGCGTCAAATACTTCCTGTTCCAGGACGCCGATGGTTTGCAGCGCGTGAGCTATGAGCCGGCGCCACATCTGTCGGTCAACCAGAACTGCCGCCAGCCTTAACTTCCCCCTACGAGTCGATGCCTGATGAGACTGTTGCCTGTAATCCCCGCCGTGCTGCTGCTAGCGCTGGGCGGCTGCGGCCAAGTGGCGAACGTGCGTTCGCTGTCCACCGGCTACGTGCCCCCGCAGGGCGGCGAGACCGCGCGTATCCGCCTGCTCACCGACGGCCTGGTGCGCGCCGTGCCGGGGCGTGATTGCCTCGACTGGAACGTGCCCGGCGCGGGGGTGATGGCGTCGGCGAAACCCGGCTTCCCCGACCATAACGGCGAAAACCTCGGCATTCCCGGACCGATCTTTTCGTGGGCCGGTGCGGTCTCGTCGGAGCTGGTGGTGCCGGCGAACAAGCCGATCGCGTTCCATTACCTGGGGCGCCTGCAATATTCCCGGCAGTGTGCCAAGACCATGACCTTCGTGCCTCGGCCTGGCGTGGACTACATGGTGCAGGCCACCATGTCGGCGGACTGTTCGTTCCAGCTGGATGAATTGGAGGCGGGCGGCAAGCAGTGGGCAATGGTCCAACCGCAGCCAGCGGGGAAGGTGTCGATGTGCAACGCGATTGATAACTTCTAGCCGAAATCTACGCGGGTTAGCTTCACCAGATCCACCAGTTCCTGGAGCTGTGCCTGCATTTCTTCGTAGATGGCCATCGTCTTTTCAGTGGATTCAGTCGTGTTCTTTAGACCTGATCAAGGCTGCCAAATTTGGCATGACATTGGCATCAAGGTGGTCCTGCATTCGCTGGCTCAGATGGTGCTCGTTGGGAAGATCAATGTCCTCTTGACTCGCCCATTTCCGCAAAACGCCCAGCAATACCATGCTGACGGTATGACCATCTTCCATGTACTGGAGCAGGAAGGCCTTTAGCCTCCCCCGTCCTTCATCGGTATGCAGGTCAAAACCGCCGGGCACATCATGTAGCCGATGTGCGATCACGTTGCGATACTGGAGGAAGCGATCCAACTTGTCGTCGAAGGTGGGATGCAGATCAACCCGCTTCCGCAGTGCTTTAAGCAGTTGTCCCAGAGTGGCTTTTGAATGTCGCTCAAGCAGGATCTGAAGCTGTTCCACTGTTTGCAGTGGCTCGCCGTGCAAAGGAAACGTTAGGCAATTGCACAATAGGTGCTCAACACTCTGCCCCGCGATCACCGCAAGGCCCAATGTCTTCAACACATCGTCCTGTACAGGATTGTAGCCAGTTTGCGCTTTATCTTTCATGAACATGTCATTCCTTGATGTGCTGGAGGCGAAAAGTGGAATCGTTCTACAGCCAAAGCCCGCGTTGTTTATATTTCATGGTCATCAGTTCCTAGATCAAATCATCATCGGCTGAGAGGGAAACTCCACCAAGGCATCCATCGCGTGGAAAAGACATGCTCCATAGATGAAATGGAGTAGCCCAGACTCCTGTCCAGCTCTAATGACTACACCGACAAACAGGTGAGGGTCTCCAGATACGAAGACGGGAGATCCGCTCAATCCATCGATATCACGTCGAGCGTCGAATGCTCGTTTCTACCTGGGCGTGCCAGGGCGAGTTGATGTGGCCTTCGGCTTTACCGAGCCATCCCGAAGGCGCATCGAGACCGAGCAAACTTTACTGTGAGGCTCACAACCCACGGCGTAGCGATGAAGCTCGGCGCGCTTATCAGCGCGACCGGAGGTATGCACTGGAGTATGAGGATTTAATCGCAAAAATCTGGTCCCAAGGAGCTGCTGTTTTCCCGAGGTGGGATATAGAGACATGGGCTGAGGTCAGGAAAACGGCCTATAGCCAGCTCCAGATACTCAAGTCACCAACAAGCTCGGTGGATGAGTTGCTGAATCAAGGCATTACCAACCAGGCTGAAATTGCCCGCCAACTTGGCGTATCACGCCAAGCAGTATCTGCGGCCATCAGACGACGAGCTCGAAAGCAGTAATCATCATAAGATCGAAAATGTTAACTTCACTCTTTGCCGACGTTGCTTCGACGTGGCCGACTAAGTGTCCACTCGTCAATCATATCCGCCCAATCCTGCAACATCGCCCGACGCTGATCGCGGTATTCAGCCTTGTTGTAAACGGCCCTTACGCCCTTCTGCTCATGCGCAAGGCACTTCTCAATCCAATCTGAGTTGTAACCAGCCTCATGCAGCAGCGTGCTCGCTGTGCGCCTCAAATCATGCGGTCCGAACTTGCTCAGCGACTGCCCTTCTTTTTGCGCAAGCCGGTAAGTCAGCGTCAACACCTGATTGATCGTCGCGGTGCTCATTGGCAAATCAGAATCGTACCGGGAGGGAAAGACGTAGTCTGAACCGCCAGCAAACGTCTTCAATGCAATGAAGAAATCCAAAGCCTGCTGAGATAAGAACACCAAATGAGGATTGCGGCGCTTCATCCGCTCTTTCGGAATGGTCCACAGGGCTTCGCTGAAATTGATCTCGTTCCAGGTAGCGTTGGTCAACTCACTTTTGCGGACCATGGTCAGCAACAACAGCTTAGCGGCCACCCTCACGGAGGAGGCGGTACCGATGCGGTCCAGGTACTGATACATCAACGCGATTTCGTCAGGTCCTAAAGCGCGGTCACGTGGCTCGAATTTAGCGATGCTTGCAGGACGTACCAGATCAGCCGGATTCTCGACCTTCTGACCGCGTTCAATCGCCCATCGGAACACCTGCATCACAATCTCGCGGGAGTGCACGGCCGTGGCTGGAGCTCCTCGCTCCACGATTGCATCAGTCAGCGCTCGCAGATCCTCATGATTGATTTCCACCAGTTTCTGATTACCGAAGTGCGGCTTTAGCTCGCGCTCGTAAACAGATCGGCGCATGTCACGGGTCGAGTCAGCCATCTGATACCCACGCAGCCATTTCTCAGCCCACGCATCAAACGTCTCTGCCCCTTTGGTGCGTGCCTTGGCACGGGCTTTCTCTTTGGCAGGAGACTTACCCGCCGAAACCATCTTTTTAGCCTCTCCCAGGCGCTCTCTGGCTTCAGCAAGTGTGATGCCACCCACACCATAGCGACCGAAAGTGATGGTCTCCTGACGGCCGTTGATGGAGTAGTTGTAGCGAAATGAGATGGAACCGGCAGCAGTGACGGCCACGTACAGTCCGTCGCGGTCGTTCACTTTGTAAAGTTTTTCTTTCGGTTTGAGGTTACGCAGCTTGGTATCGGTCAACATGGCAGTTATGGATTCCATGGAAAAAATACCATGCTCAGAAAATCACTCATGCACCACGTTAAAACCCAATGAAACCGGGCGAATGATGAGATTTGATACCATGCCCTTCCCTAACAAGGCGACATGGTATCGTGCGCTAAGCATGGCATTTGGCTCAGTCAATGCCCCGTACCATGCCACATAAACACGGTGCTTGGCGATGCACAGAGCTGCCAGAATTTTCCAGACCCAAAAAGCCAAAAGCCCGCAATTACGCGGGCTCTAGGGCATTTCTTGCTAGTGGATGCCCGGCAATGCCGGACGTCCCATCATTCCCACTCAATCGTCGCCGGCGGCTTGCTCGACACGTCATACGTCACGCGCGAGATGCCTTCGATCTCATTGATGATACGGCCGCTGACAGTTTCCAGCAGTTCATACGGCAGGTGTGCCCAACGGGCGGTCATGAAGTCGATGGTTTCCACGGCACGCAGGGCCACGACCCATGCGTAACGACGGCCGTCGCCAACCACGCCAACCGATTTCACCGGCTGGAACACCACGAATGCCTGGCTGACCTTGTGGTACCAGTCGGCCTTGCGCAGTTCTTCGATGAAGATGTGGTCGGCGCGACGCAGCAGGTCGGCGTATTCCTTCTTCACTTCACCGAGGATCCGCACGCCCAGGCCCGGGCCTGGGAATGGGTGGCGGTAGACCATGTCGTACGGCAGGCCCAGTTCCAGGCCGAGGCGGCGGACTTCGTCCTTGAACAGTTCACGCAGCGGTTCTACCAGCTTGAGGTTCATTTCCTCAGGCAGGCCACCCACGTTGTGGTGGGACTTGATCACGTGGGCCTTGCCGCTCTTGGCGCCGGCCGATTCGATCACGTCGGGGTAGATGGTGCCCTGGGCGAGGTACTTGATGTTGTCCAGTTTGTTGGACTGGGCATCGAATACGTCGATGAAGGTGCGACCGATGATCTTGCGCTTCTTCTCCGGGTCGGACTCGCCGGCCAGGTTGTTCAAGAATTGATCTTCAGCGTTGGCGCGGATCACCTTGACGCCCATGTTCTCAGCGAACATGGCCATCACTTGCTCACCTTCGTGCAGGCGCAGCAGGCCGTTGTCGACAAACACGCAGGTCAGTTGGTCACCGATGGCCTTGTGCAGCAGCGCGGCAAC
Organism: Pseudomonas sp. MPR-R2A5; assembly: GCF_058793055.1. Taxonomy (NCBI): domain Bacteria; kingdom Pseudomonadati; phylum Pseudomonadota; class Gammaproteobacteria; order Pseudomonadales; family Pseudomonadaceae; genus Pseudomonas; species Pseudomonas sp. MPR-R2A5. Next base: position 26,778 of record NZ_JBXAFK010000053.1, on the reverse strand, counting down.
CACGGAAGAGTCAACGCCGCCGGACAAGCCCAGCAGGACGTTGTCGGTGCCGACCTGGGCGCGCACCTGGGCGATGGCGTCTTCAGCGATTTTCGACGGTGTCCACAGGGCTTCACACTCGCAGATGTCGAGGATGAAGCGCGACAGGATGCGGCCGCCTTGCTTGGTGTGGGTCACTTCCGGGTGGAACTGCACGCCGTAGTAACGACGCTCGTCACTGAACATGCCAGCGATCGGGCAACTTGGGGTGCTCGCCAGGATGTGGAAGTCCTGCGGCATCTTGGTGACCTTGTCACCGTGGCTCATCCATACGTCGAGGCCGAACAGGCCGTCGGCGTCGATGTGGTCTTCAATGCCGTCCAGCAGTCGGCTCTTGCCGACCACGTCGACACGGGCGTAACCGAACTCACGCAACTCGGAACCTTCAACCTTGCCACCCAGTTGCTCGGCCATGGTCTGCATGCCATAGCAGATACCGAACACGGGCACGCCCAGGTCGAATACGGCTTGTGGGCAGCGCGGGCTGTTGGCTTCGTGCACGGACTCGGGGCCACCGGCGAGGATGACGCCTTTCGGTGCGAATTCGCGAATCGCTTCGTCATCCATGTCGAACGGATGCAGCTCACAGTACACACCGATTTCACGCACGCGGCGGGCGATCAGTTGGGTGTACTGGGAACCGAAATCGAGGATCAGGATACGGTGGGCGTGAATGTCGAGGGCCATGAGATCAGTCTCGTCTAATGAATCAGAAACAACTCGGGGCTGAATAAGACAGCCCCGGTTACTTAACTATTTGCTGGAAGCATCAACCTACGCGGTAGTTTGGCGCTTCCTTGGTGATCTGCACGTCGTGGACGTGGGATTCGGCCATGCCGGCACCGGTGATCCGCACGAACTCAGGCTTGGTGCGCATTTCTTCGATGTTGGCGCTACCGGTGTAGCCCATCGAGGAGCGCAGGCCGCCCATCAGTTGATGGATGATGGCGCTCAGGGTGCCCTTGTAGGGAACACGGCCTTCGATGCCTTCCGGTACAAGCTTCTCGGCGCCTGCCGAGGAATCCTGGAAGTAACGATCGGAAGAACCTTGCGCCTGGGACATGGCGCCCAGCGAACCCATGCCACGGTAAGCCTTGTACGAACGGCCCTGGAACAGTTCGATCTCACCTGGCGCTTCTTCGGTACCGGCGAACATCGAGCCCATCATCACGCAGGAAGCACCGGCAACGATGGCCTTGGACAGGTCACCGGAGAAACGGATGCCGCCGTCGGCGATCAATGGAACGCCAGTACCTTCAAGGGCTGCAGCGACGTTGGCGATGGCGCTGATTTGCGGCACGCCCACACCGGCGACGATACGCGTGGTGCAGATCGAGCCAGGGCCGATACCGACCTTGACGGCATCCGCGCCCGCTTCGGCCAGGGCCTTGGCGGCAGCGCCGGTGGCGATGTTGCCACCGATCACCTGCACTTCAGGGAAGTTCTGCTTGACCCAACGAACGCGGTCGATCACGCCTTTGGAGTGACCGTGGGCAGTGTCGACCACCACCACGTCAACACCGGCCGCAACCAGGGCCGCTACACGGTCGCCGGTGTCTTTACCGGTACCGACCGCAGCGCCAACGCGCAGGCGACCTTGGTCGTCCTTGCTGGCCAGCGGGTAAGCCTTGGCTTTTTCGATGTCGTTGACGGTCATCATGCCTTTGAGGGCGAATTTGTCGTCGACAATCAGCACGCGCTCGATGCGGTGCTTGTGCAGCAGTTCGCGCACATCGTTCTTGTCGGCGCCTTCCTTGACCGTGACCAGACGCTCTTTGGGCGTCATCACTTCGCGGACGGTGACTTCAAGACGGTTCTCGAAACGCACGTCACGGGAGGTGACGATGCCGACCAGGTCGCCATCATGCAGCACCGGAACGCCGGAGATGTTGTGCAGGCGGGTCAGTTCGAACAGGTCGCGCACGGTGGCGTCGGCTTCGATGGTGATTGGATCTTTCACCACACCGGCTTCGTAACGCTTGACCTTGCGCACTTCGGCAGCTTGCTGCTCGATGGTCATGTTCTTGTGGATGATGCCGATGCCGCCTTCCTGAGCCATGGCAATGGCCAGACGGGCTTCGGTGACGGTGTCCATGGCAGCGGAAACCAGGGGAATATTCAGCTCGATGCCACGGGTTAGGCGGGTCTTGAGACTGACTTCGTTAGGAAGTACCTCGGAATAACCGGGCACTAGGAGAATGTCGTCGAATGTCAGAGCTTCTTGGCTGATACGCAGCATCGCGGGGGCTCCCGAGCGGGAAAATGGAAGCGCGCCATTATACTCAGACACCCCCCAGGTCTCAATGTAAAACTCTGACATATTTGGGAATAGTGATAGAAGGGCTATAACTCGACTTTGACCCAACTCATCTTCTGATCCAACCAATCGGCGAACTCATCGATAAAGCTCTGCTTGAACCCCGCCTCCGCCCAGTTGTTGAAGATGAACCCGAGGTTGGAAAACCCACATTCCTGGAGGAATAAAAAGCCATTGATGTCATCTTCATGCCCACACAACGGACAGGTGAAGTTGTCGGTGTGGCCAGGCATCCAGTCTTCCAGGCTTTCGAAGAGCGCCTCGCCGACTTCCTTGAGGCATTCCGGGCAGCCGGCCTCTTCGAGAAACCCCTTGGCAGGGGTATAGATGCAGCGCTTATAGATGATTTCCAACCCATTGACCGGCTCGTTGAACGGCAGCGCCTCGGGGTGCAACACCACCGCGCGGGCGCCGTCGGCCAAGGCATAGGCCATGCGGTTGCCGGTGCGCCCGCAAGTGGTCAGCTCTTCCTTGACGATGTTCTTGCGCACCAGCCAGCGCACGATCGCCCGTGCGCGCGGTTCGTGGACCGGCAAGGTGGAGATTTTCGGGACAAGGATGCTTTGGGAATTCATGAGGCCTGAGAGTCCTGCGGTGTGCCGTCTGGCGCCTTCGCGAGCAAGCCCGCTCCCACATTCGACTGCATTCCTACAGGAGAAATGCGCTCGAATGTGGGAGCGGGCTTGCTCGCGAAGAGGCCCTGAAGGCTGGCAGCTTAATCCCTGCCCCACACAGGTCAAGTACTCAAATACCGTCCGATCAAAGCAATCCCACTGGCCAGCACCAGCCAGGTCACCAACCGCACAAACGCCTCGCGCGACATACGCATCGTCAGCCGACGCCCGCACCACAGCCCCAGGACCATCGCCGGCAGCAGGCACAACGCCAACATCAACAGCGGCAAGTCGGCGTACACCCCAGCAATCAGGAACAGGCTCAGGCGCACCACCGTGCTGCAACTGATCAGCGCACTCTGAGTGGCACGGGCCGCGTCCTTGGGTAAACGACTGTTCAGGTAGATCGCATATAAAAAGCCGCCACTGCCGAACAGCGCGCCAAACAGACCGCCGACCGTGCCCATGGGTATCGACCACCCCGCCGCCAGCTGCGCCGGCCGGGCTTTCACCGCCAGGCTGTAGATCGCGTAGGCGCTGATAAACAGCCCCATCAACAGCAACAACAGATCGGAATGCAGGTTGAGCAGAAACACCACGCCCAGGGTGCAGCCAATCGCCATGCACGGCAGCAGTCGCAATAACTCCGGTTTGTTCACCTCCCGTCGCGATTGCAGGAGGTTGCCGAACGCCGCGACAAAATCCAGTAGCACCAGCAACGGAATGATCTTCGACAGTGGCATAAACACAATCAGGATCGGCCCCGCCACCAGTGCCGTACCGAAGCCGGCAATGCCAAACACGATATAGGCCACCGCAGTACCCAGGCCGATCACCAGCCAATCAACGCCGCCAAACGACCACTGACTCATCAGCTCAATCGGGCCCATGGGTTATTCCTTGAAAGAGATGGCTATCACTTTAGCCATCCGCGAGGGTTGCGACTAATATCTTCAAAGCCACTCACCCATCTCGAAAAGGCATGACATGTGATTTCCACTCGCCAACTGCGCTACTTCGTCGAGATCGCCGACAGCGGCAGCTTCAGCGCCGCCGCCGAGCGCCTCTTCATCGCGCAATCGGCCCTGAGCAGGCAGATCAAGGCACTGGAAACCCAGCTGCAAACCCCACTGTTCGAACGCACTGCGCGCCAGCCCAAGCTGACGGCCGCAGGCGAAGCCTTTTACCCACGGGCACGCAACCTGCTGGGCGAACTGCACAAGGCCAGTAACCTGGCGACCCAGGTCGGTAACGGCCAGCTCGGCACCCTGCGCCTGAGCCATTCGAGCACCGTGCCGATGAACGGTGCGCTGTTGCAAGGCATCAGCACCTGGCTGGAACGCTGCCCTGGCGTGTCGATGGATATCGCCAAACTGTCCTCAGAAGCGCAGCTGGAGGACATCGCCGACGGTCGCCTGGACGTCGGCCTGTTGCGCTTGCCGGTGTTGCGCCAACGTGAAGGGGTGCGCGTCGTGCCTTTATATACCGAGCGATTGCTCCTGGCGGTACCGCCGAATCACCCATTGGCGCGCAATGACGAGGCCGTCGACCTGGCCCAGCTCAAGGATGAGGCGTTTATCTCGATCCCCCACCCCCAGCGCGGCGGCCTGAGTTATCTGTCCGCCGAGCTGTGCATGCGCGCCGGATTTTTCCCCAAGGCCGCGCGGGTGATGTCGCGCAAAACCACGCAGTTGCAGTTGATCCAGGCCGGCTTCGGGATTGCCCTGCTACCAGAGTCCATGCAAGACATCGCCCCGGCCAGTCTGCACTTTTTACCCCTGGCCGACCCGGACTGCCTGAGTACCGTGGCGCTGGCCTGCCCCCAGGCGCCGAGCGCGCTGGTGGAGCAATTCTGTCAAACCTTGCACGAATGCCTATAAACTGCCGCCCATGATTAAAGATCCCTTTGCCCGTCTGGGCCTGGACCGCGAAGTCCTGACTGTCAGCCAACTCAACGGCCGCGCGCGGGTGTTGCTGGAAGACGTGTTCACCAATATCTGGGTCGAAGGCGAAATCTCCAACCTCGCCCGTCCGGCCTCCGGCCATGTGTATTTCACCCTCAAGGACAGCGGCGCCCAGGTGCGTTGCGCATTGTTTCGCAACAATGCCGCACGGGTGCGCCAGGCGTTGAAAGACGGCTTGGCGGTCAAGGTGCGCGGCAAGGTCTCGTTGTTCGAGGGCCGTGGCGATTACCAGCTGATCCTCGACACGGTGGAGCCGGCGGGTGACGGCGCGCTGCGCCTGGCCTTCGATGCCTTGAAGGAGAAACTCAGCGCCGAGGGCCTGTTCAGTGCCGAGCGCAAGGTGCCGCTGCCGGCCCATCCACGGCGCATCGGCATTATCAGCTCGCCCACCGGCGCGGTGATCCGCGACATCATCAGCGTGTTCCGCCGCCGTGCACCGCAGGTGCAATTGACGCTGATCCCCACGGCCGTGCAGGGCCGTGAAGCCATCCCGCAAATTGTGCGGGCATTGAAGCTGGCTGACGCGCGCGGCTTCGACGCGCTGATCCTGGCCCGTGGGGGTGGTTCGCTGGAAGACCTCTGGTGCTTCAACGAAGAGGCCGTGGCGCGGGCGGTTGATGCCTGCGTGACGCCGATCGTCAGCGCCGTCGGCCACGAGACCGACGTCTCCATCAGTGATTTCGTGGCTGACGTCCGCGCGCCCACGCCTTCTGCCGCAGCCGAACTGCTCGCGCCTGACGCCAGCAACCTGGTCCGCCAGGTCGAAAGCCTGCATCGTCGCCTGGTGATGCTGATGCGCAACCGGCTGACCCACGACCGCCTGCGCCTGGAAGGCATGGCCCGTCGCCTGCGCCACCCCGGCGAGCGTCTACGCCAGCAGGCACAGCGCCTGGATGACCTGGACATGCGCCTGCGCCGCGCCTTCGAACGCAGCCTCAATACCCGTCGCGAACGTTTGATCCGCCTGGAAACCCGTCTCGCCGGCCAACACCCTGGCCGCCAATTGGCCCTGCTGCGCCAGCGCCTGGACAGCCTCGCCGAACGCCTGCCCCGCGCCATGCGCGAGGGGCTCAAGGCGCGCCGCCTGCAACTGCAAAGCCAGGTGCAGACGCTGCATGTGGTCAGCCCCCTGGCGACCCTGGGCCGCGGCTACAGCATCCTGCTGGACGAGCGCGGCCAGGCCATCCGCAACGCGGCACAAACCCAAACAGGCCAGCGCCTGACCGCACGCCTCGGTGAAGGCCAATTGCAAGTGCGGGTGGAAGACAACCACCTGACGCCCGTTACCCTTTCGCTTCTGGATTGATCGATGCCACGTCTATTTAGCCTGTTGATGCTGCTGTGCCTCACCGTTAACGCCCAAGCCGACAGCTATATCACCCGAACCCTGAACAAACCGGTGCCGGGCGGGGTTGCCGTGGTCGAGCTCGGCCCTTCAGCCACCGTGCCGAAAGCCACGTACCAGGGCAAACCGGTACTGGTCGTGAAGGAGCAGGACAACTGGCTGGCGATTGTCGGCATTCCGCTGACGGTCAAGCCGGGCAATGAACGCATCAGCAGTGGCGGGCGCAACCTGCCGTTTATCGTCGGCTACAAGCAGTACCCGGAACAGCGCATTACCTTGAAGAACAAAAGCCAGGTCAACCCCGACCCGGTGCAGCTCAAGCGCATCGAAGCCGAACTCGCCGTGCAACTCAAGGCCTACCGCAGTTTCAGCCCGACCTTGCCGAGCAACCTGGTGCTGGACAAACCGGTGAACGGCCCGCTGTCGAGTAAATTCGGGGTGCGCCGTTTCTTCAATGGTGAAGAGCGCAATCCCCATTCCGGCCTGGACTTTGCCGTACCGGCCGGCACGCCAATCAAGACACCGGCGAACGGCAAGGTGATTCTGGTCGGCAACTACTTCTTCAACGGCAACACCGTGTTCGTCGACCACGGCCAAGGCTTTATCAGCATGTTCTGCCATATGTCGAAGATCGACGTGAAGGTGGGCCAGCAACTGGTACGCGGCGCAGTGGTGGGCAAGGTGGGCTCGACGGGCCGTGCGACCGGGCCGCATATGCATTGGAATGTCAGCCTCAACGATGCCAGGGTCGATCCGGCGATCTTTATCGGCGCCTTCCAGCCCTGAATGGCTCAATTGCGCGCCCGATAAGCGGCGCGCAATTAAAAATAGGCCAAGGACAGATTCCAACCATAAAATCTCGTTTCACGCGCCAATAGAAGAACTTCTCTCAATTTTTATCGACTGCTTGCCATCTTTCACCCCTGAGGTTAGGGTTGGGCTTATGAAAACCTCTCACACCCTCATTCAGCTCCGCCAGCACCGCAGCCTGTGCCTCGTCAGCGCACGACTGCCAGGCTGAATCGATCTGCCTCGTCTTTTAGCTTTATCCCCAAAAACAGTTCTACGGCAGGCCGCCTTTTCTCGGCCCCTACAACAAAGGATTTCCCGATGAGCATGCTCAAAGACCCGTCTTCGAAGTACCGCGCGTTTCCGACCATCGATATTCCGGACCGCACCTGGCCATCGAAAACCATCACCACCGCGCCGATCTGGTGCAGTTCCGACCTGCGCGATGGCAACCAGTCGCTGATCGAACCGATGGACGCGGTGAAGAAGCTGCGCTTCTGGAAGACCCTGGTCGCTGTCGGCGTGAAGGAAATCGAAGCCTCGTTCCCGGCCGCATCGCAAACCGACTTCGACTTCGTGCGCACCCTGATCGAAGACAACCACATCCCCGAGGACACCACCATCCAGGTGCTGACCCAGGGCCGTGAAGACTTGATCGCACGCACCTTCGAATCCCTGCGCGGCGCCAAGAAAGCCATCGTGCACCTGTACAACGCCACGTCGCCGTCGTTCCGCCGCATCGTGTTCAACCAGGACAAGGACGGCATCAAGGCCATCGCCGTCAACGCAGCCAAGCTGTTCGTCAAATACGCTGCCCAGCAGCCGGAAACCCAGTGGACCTTCGAATACTCCCCGGAGACCTTCAGCGCCACTGAGCTGGAGTTCGCCAAGGAAGTCTGCGATGCCGTGATCGAGGTGTGGAACCCAACGCCCGAGCACAAGATGATCCTCAACCTGCCAGCCACTGTGGAATGCGCCACGCCGAACATCTATGCCGACCAGATCGAGTGGTTCGGTCGCCATATCAACCGTCGTGACAGCGTGATCATCAGCCTGCACACCCACAACGACCGTGGTACCGGCGTCGCCGCCACCGAGCTGGGCCTGATGGCCGGCGCCGACCGCGTCGAAGGCTGCCTGTTTGGCAACGGCGAACGTACCGGTAACGTCGACCTGGTCACCGTGGCACTGAACCTGTACACCCAGGGCGTCAATCCTGAGCTGGACTTCTCCGACATCGACGGCGTGCGCAAAGTCGTCGAAGAGTGCAACCAGATCCAGGTACACCCACGTCACCCGTATGTGGGCGACCTGGTGCATACCGCGTTCTCCGGCTCTCACCAGGATGCAATCCGCAAGGGCTTCGCCCAGCAGAAACCCGACGCATTGTGGGAAGTGCCGTACTTGCCGATCGACCCGGCCGACATCGGCCGCAGCTACGAGGCAGTGATCCGGGTGAACAGCCAGTCGGGCAAAGGCGGCATCGCCTACCTGCTGGAGCAGGAATACGACATCAGCCTGCCACGTCGCATGCAGATCGAGTTCAGCCAGGTGGTACAGGCCGAAACCGACCGCGTGGGCCTGGAAATGACCGCACCGCAGATCTACGCCTTGCTGCAGCGCGAATACCTGCAAGCCAACACCCCGTATGCGCTGGTCAGCCATCGCCTGCAGGAAGAGAACGGCAACAGCACCGTGGAAGTGGAAGTCTCGGGCAAAGGCCAGGGCGAAACCAATCTGCGTTGGCAGGGCAAGGGCTACGGCACCCTGGAAGCACTGGTCGCCGCCCTGCCGATCAAGGTGGAGATCATGGACTACAACGAACACGCGATCGGTGCAGGCACCAATGCCAAGGCAGCAGCCTACATTGAATTGCGCGTGAACGGTGAGCGTCCAGTGCATGGCGTGGGCATTGATGAAAACATCACCACCGCCAGCTTCAAGGCCGTGTTCAGCGCGCTGAACCGCTCGTTGAGCCAGCTGGAAGCGAAAGCGGCGTAAACCGTAGCGCCGTAATGCAGAAGGCCCCTGGGTGAGAATCCAGGGGCCTTTTTATTGAGTTTCAGATTGGGGTGGCCTGTCAGGGACTCATCGGGGGCAAGCCCTAATGCCGTTCAGTTAAGTGTACATCGCCTTCTGTAGGAGCGAGCTTGCTCGCGAAAAACGTCAACGATAACGCGTGTTTCCTGAGTGAACGCGGCGCCTGTGAGTTCTTCGCGAGCAAGCTCGCTCCTACAAAAAAGCCTTAACTGAACGGCATTAGGGCAAGCCCCCGATAACGGTCTATCAGACCAACTCAAAGGTATCGGCATCCAGGTTCGCCGGGAACCGCGTGCGATAAGCCGCCAGTTCAGCTGCATCGAGGCACACCTGGAACACCCCGTCCGCCTCCCCTGCGCTCAGCAAGGTCTCACCCTGGAAGTCCAGCACCTGGCTGTCGCCGGTATAAGCGAAACCCTTTCCATCCGTACCCACCCGATTCACCGCCGCCACGTAACACAGGTTCTCGATCGCCCGCGCCGGCAACAACCGGTTCCAGTGCAGACGCCGCGCTCCCGGCCAGTTGGCGGTGTACAGCAACAGGTCGGTGTCCTGGGCATCGCGGCTCCACACCGGGAAGCGCAGGTCGTAGCAAATCAACGGACGAACCCGCCACCCCTTCAGCTCGAACTGCACCTGGCGCTCGCCGGGCGTGTAGTGATGGTGTTCGCCGGCCATGCGGAACAAGTGGCGCTTGTCGTAGTGCAACACCTCGCCATCCGGCCGCGCCCATAACAGGCGGTTGCGGTGGCTGCCATCGGCGGCCTGGATGATCACGCTGCCAGTGATCACCGCACTGTATTTTGCCGCCTGGGCCTGCATCCAGTGATGGGTGGGGCCGTTTTCCGGCTCGGCGAGGGTTTGTGAGTCCATGGAGAAACCGGTGGTGAACATCTCCGGCAGCACTATCAGGTCGGCGCCCCGTGCCTGTTCCAGCAGCAGATCAAAATGCTCAAGGTTCGCCTGGCGGTCGTGCCAGGCCAGGGTGGTCTGGACCAGGGCGATATTCAGGTTCGGTAATACAGTCAGATCACGCATAGTTTTTCGGCTGCTTGCCGCAGCGTCTCCTCGCGTTTGGCAAAGCACAGGCGCACCAGGCGCTGGCCTTGGGGTGGGTTCTGGTAGAACACCGAGACAGGGATGGTTGCCACGCCGTGTTCGCGGGTCATCCACAGGGACATGGCGACGTCATCCAGGTCAGGACGAATACGGGAGTAATCCACCAGCTGGAAGTAGGTACCGGTGACGCGGGTAAAGCTGAATCGGGACGCTGCCAGCAGGTCGCAGAACAGATCGCGCTTGGCCTGGTAGAACGCTGGCAGTTCGTCGACGTGCTCCGGGTGTTCAGCCATGAAGTCGGCCAGCGCGTATTGCAACGGGGTGACGCCACAAAAATTGACGTATTGATGCACCTTGCGCAGTTCGGCCGTCAGGGCCGGGGGGGCGACCACATAGCCGGTTTTCCAGCCGGTGACGTGGTAGGTCTTGCCAAAGGAGCTGACCACGAAAGCACGCGAGTACAGCTCTTCGTGGGCCAGCACACTGATGTGGGGCACGCCATCGAACACCAGGTGCTCGTAGACCTCATCGCTGACCAGGTAGATATCGCGGTCGCGGATCAGTGCCGCCAACAGGTCCAGCTCGGCACGGCTGATCAGCGCCCCAGTGGGGTTGTGCGGTGTGTTAAGGATGATCATGCGCGTGCGGGGCGACAGCGCAGCCTGGATCTTTTCAAAGTCGAGGGTGAAGTCTTTCAGGTTCAGTTGCACATGCACGCAGCGACCACCGGCCAGCTCGACCGAAGGTTCATAGCTGTCGTAGCACGGGTCGAACACGATGACTTCGTCGCCTCTGCGAATCACCGCCTGGATCGCGCAGAAGATGGCCGCCGTGGCGCCTGGGGTGATGGTCACTTCACTGTCGGCGTTGACCGTGGCGCCATAACTGCGGGCGATTTTGGCCGCCACTTGCTGACGCAGGCCCGGCAGGCCGGTCATGGGTGCGTATTGGTTATGGCCACTGGCAACGTGTTTGCCCACAGCATCGAGCAAAGCCTGGGGGCCATTGAAATCGGGAAAGCCCTGGGACAGGTTCAGCGCGCCAGTTTCGGCAGCGAGTTGCGACATGGTGGTGAAAATGGTCGTGCCGACATTTGGCAGCTTGCTGTTGATCATCGGAGGCCCCTGCAGGTGAGCCTCAAGTTTTAAGCTGCCAGCCTCATGGGGTCAAGGCTCAAACCTGCGCGCACAAAAAAGGGCTCGTCGAGAGCCCTTTTTTCGACGACGAAATCAGCGCTTGTCGCGGCGCTTCTTGTCGGCCTTCTTGTGGTGAGTCATCAAACGACGCTTCTTGTTCACCTGACGGTCGGTCAGTGTGTTCTTGTTGCCTTCGTATGGGTTCTCGCCACCCTTGAACTCGATGCGGATCGGCGTACCGACCAGCTTCAAGACACGGCGGTAGGTGTTTTCCAGGTAACGCACGTAGGACTTCGGCACCTTCTCGATCTGGTTACCGTGGATCACGATAATCGGCGGGTTGGCACCACCCAAGTGGGCGTAACGCAATTTGATCCGGCGGTTGTTGACCATCGGCGGCGCGTGCTCGCCAACAGCATCTTCCAGGATCTGGGTCAGGCGGTTGGTTGGCCAACGGGTGACCGCGGACTTGAACGAGTTCTGTACCGAGGCGTAGAGGTTACCCACGCCTGTGCCGTGCAGGGCCGAGATAAAGTGGATATCGGCGAACTCCACGAAGAACAGCCGACGTTGCAGCTCGATCTTGACGAAATCGCGCTCGCTCGGCGTCATGCCGTCCCACTTGTTGATCGCGATCACCAGTGCCCGACCGGCTTCCAGGGCGAAGCCCAGCAGGTTGAGATCGTGATCCACCACGCCTTCGCGGGCGTCCATCACGAAGATCACCACGTTGGCGTCTTTGATCGCCTGCAGGGTTTTCACCACCGAGAACTTTTCGACTTCCTCGTGGATCTTGCCGCGCTTGCGCACACCCGCGGTGTCGATCAGGGTGTACTTCTCGTCATTACGCTCGAACGGGATGTAGATACTGTCGCGGGTGGTACCGGGCTGGTCGTAGACGATAACCCGGTCTTCACCGAGCATGCGGTTGACCAGGGTCGACTTGCCGACGTTCGGGCGGCCGATGATGGCGATCTTGATACCGTCTTTTTCACTCGGGCCAGGAATGCGCTTGGCTTCCTCACCTTCGGCGACGATCTCTTCTTCGCCCTCTTCTTCCTCGGCGTCATCCTTAGGAAAATCGCGCAGGGCGATTTCCAGCATCTGGGTGATACCGCGACCGTGGGCACCCGCGATCGGGATCGCGTCGCCCAGGCCCATTGGGCTGAATTCGGCGCGGGCCATTTCAGGATCGATGTTGTCGATCTTGTTGGCGACCACGTAGGAACGCTTGTTGCGCTTGCGCAGGTGCTCGCCAATCATCTGGTCGGCAGCGGTGTAGCCCGCACGGGCATCCACCAGGAACAGCACCACATCGGCTTCTTCAATGGCCAGCAGCGACTGCTCGGCCATCTTTTCGTCCATGCCATGCTCGTCACCGGAGATACCACCGGTGTCGACAATAATGTAGGAGCGCCCTTGCCACTTTGCCTCACCGTATTGGCGATCACGGGTCAGACCAGACAAGTCGCCGACGATGGCGTCGCGAGTCCTGGTCAGGCGGTTGAACAAGGTGGACTTGCCGACGTTAGGTCGGCCCACCAGGGCGATTACGGGAACCATGCGGCTCTCCACTTCGTTATTTCAGAAAATACAAAAGCCGCTGCAAGGCAGCGGCTGGTGCTCGGGGCGGCATTTGAAATGCCACATACCCTGCCCGACACCGATTCCTGTAGGAGCGAGCTTGCTCGCGAAAAACCTGAGGACGCCGCGTTTATCCGGAAAAACCGCGTCAGCGTTGACGTCCTTCGCGAGCAAGCTCGCTCCTACAGTAAGCAATGAAGCAGGGCCGCCTGGGGGTAACCCCAAGCATAGTCAAACCTTTACTTGATGGTCAGGGCTTCCAGCTTGCCGCTGTTGCCAAACACATAAAGCATGTTACCCACGACCAGCGGACGGGCACGCAGGCCATCGCTGTCGATACGCTCACGACCTACAAAGCGACCGTCCACCTGGCTCAGCAGGTGCAGGTAACCTTCGAAATCGCCTACCGCTACATAGCTGGAGAACACTTCCGGTGCCGACAGTTGACGGCGAGCCAGGGAGTCATTGCTCCACAGCGCAGTGGTGGAACGCTCGTCGACACTTTCAACAGTACCGGACGCCAGGCTTACGTAGACGCTGCCAAACCCTTGGGCGACACCCGCGTAGCTGGAAGCATCACGCTGCCAGTTGATGCGACCGCTCTGAAGGTCCAGCGCGGCAACGCGGCCCTGGTAAGTGGCGACGTAGAGGGTTTCACCCGACAGCAGCAAGCCGCCGTCGATGTCCACGACGCGATCCAGCTCGGAACGACCTTGCGGGATAGCCACGCGGGTTTCCCACGCAGGTACGCCATTCTGGGTGTCCAGGGCGACCACTTTACCGGTCGACAGGCCTGCAACGGCCAGATTGTTGGTCACAACCGGACCACTGGTACCGCGTAGGGTCAACACCGCAGGGGTGCTGTCATACAACCAGCGCTGTGCGCCGGTGCTGGCGTCGAGGCCAATCACACGGTCGTCCTGGGTTTGCACCACGACGATATCGCCGTTGGTAGCAGGCGGTGCGAGGACTTCACTGGTCACGCGAGCGCGCCATTTCTCTTCACCGGTGCTGGAGTCCAGCGCCACGACTTCGCCCTTGAGCGTGCCGAGCATCACCAGGCCGTAACCCACGCCTACGGCGCCGGACACAGGCAGTTCCAGGTCTTTCTTCCATTTCACGTCGCCGTTCATGCGATCCATGGAGATCACCACGCCGGTCACGTCAGCCGCCACAATGTTGTCACCGTCGATTGCCGGTACCAACATGTTGTAGGTTTCGCCCTGGCCGTCACCGATGGAGCGGCTCCATTGCTTTTGCAGGACGACTTCTTCCTTGAAGCTGGTCAGCTCGGCCGGAGGCAGTTCTTTTTTACTGTTGCTGCTGCAACCCGCGGCCAGAACGGCCAGAGCCAGCAATGCTGCATGTTTCCAACGGATCACGTCACGCATCCCCTTTGGCCAAGTCGTCGAGCTTGATTTGTAAGCCACCGACCGCCGCTTCATCAGACAGCGCCGCCTTGGCTTTTTGGTACGCAGCATTGGCTTCGTCGGTACGACCCAATTGGACCAACAGGTCCCCCTTGAGCTCTTCGCGAGTGGCTACAAATGCCTTGTCAGCATCGCCGTCGAGCAGTTTGAGTGCTTCGTCGGCCTTGTTCTGTGCCGCCAATACCTGGGCCAGGCGCTGACGTGCGATTTCACCCAGGGTCGGGTTGGTCGGCTTGTCGGCGACGGCCTTCAGTTCAGCGGCTGCATCGTCCAGCTTGCCGGTATCGACCGCGACTTTCGCGACGAACAGGCTGCCGTATTGGGCGTAGGTACTGCCGCCAAATTCGTTCTTCAGCTTGCTTGCCAGGTCAGCCACCTGTGCAGGATCGGGCTTGCCGTCCGGCGTAAGGGTGGTTTCCAGCAATTGCTGATAGAGGATCGAGGCGCCTTGGGATTGGTTGGCCTGATACTTGTGCCAGGCTTGCCAGCCGAACACCACCACTAAAGCCAGCAGGCCACCGGTAACCAGGGGCTTGCCGTTACGCTGCCACCAGTCCTTGAACTCGGCCAACTGCTCATCATCAGTACTCGACACCCCAATACTCCTTAATCGCTAAATTCGGCTGTTCGACAGCTTCAACCCTGCACGACGCAGGTGGCCAAGTGCGCGGCGAGCGCATCGAAGGCAATGTTCTGTTGCTCACCCTGGCCACGCAGGGGTTTGAAACCTATCACTTGCTGGGCCAATTCGTCATCGCCGAGGATCAGTGCATACAGCGCACCGCTCTTGTCAGCCTTCTTGAACTGGCTCTTGAAGCTGCCCGCGCCGGCATTGACCTGCAGGCGCAGGTTCGGCAGCTGGTCGCGCACTTTTTCGCTCAGGGCCAGGGCAGCCAGTTCGGCGGCCTCGCCGAAGGCGCACAGGTACACGTCCACCTGACGGGAGATTTCTTCCGGGACCTGTTCCAGGGTTTCGAGCAACAGGATCAGGCGCTCGATGCCCATGGCAAACCCCACGCCCGTGGTCGGCTTGCCGCCCATCTGCTCGACCAGGCCGTCGTAACGGCCACCGGCGCACACGGTGCCCTGGGCGCCGAGCTTGTCAGTGACCCACTCGAATACGGTCTTGCTGTAGTAATCGAGGCCGCGTACGAGTTTCGGGTTGATCACGTAGGGGATACCCACCGCGTCCAGGCGAGCCTTGAGGCCCTCGAAGTGCGTACGGGACTCGTCGTCCAGGTAGTCGGCCATTTTTGGCGCGTCGACCAGTACGGCTTGCGTGTCGGCATTCTTGGTATCGAGGACGCGCAGCGGATTGGTCTTCAGGCGGCGCTGGCTGTCTTCGTCAAGTTTGTCCAGGTGGGCGGACAGGTACTCGACCAAGGCAACCCGGTAGCGGCCGCGAGATTCGCTGGTGCCCAGGCTGTTGAGCTCAAGCTTGACCGCGTCGCGGATACCCAGCAGGCCCCATAGGCGCCAGGTCAGCACGATCAGCTCGGCGTCGATGTCCGGACCGTCGAGGTTGAACACCTCCAGGCCGATCTGGTGGAACTGGCGATAGCGGCCTTTCTGTGGGCGCTCGTGACGGAACATCGGGCCGATGTACCACAGTTTCTGCGGCTGGCCACCACCGGTAAGGCCATGCTCAAGCACGGCGCGCACGCAGGCTGCGGTCCCTTCCGGACGCAGGGTCAGGGAGTCGCCATTGCGGTCTTCGAAGGTGTACATCTCTTTTTCGACGATGTCGGTCACTTCACCGATAGAGCGCTTGAACAGCTCGGTGAATTCGACGATCGGCATGCGGATCTGCTTGTAACCGTAGTTATCCAGCAGGCGCGCGACAGTGCCTTCGAAATAGCGCCACAGCGGCGTCTGCTCCGGCAGGATGTCGTTCATGCCACGTATGGCTTGCAGAGACTTGCTCACATCAAATCCTTAAATTCGTTCAATCAGCCGCGCGCGATCAGCGCTGCGTCAGCCGCGACCTTTTCGGCCGCTTTCTGGCGGATCAGTCTTTCGAGCTCATCCACCAGATTGTCATTCGTCAACTTCTGCGACGGCTTACCGTCGATATAGATCAGGTTCGGCGTGCCGCCGGTCAAGCCGATATGGGCTTCCTTGGCTTCACCCGGGCCGTTGACCACGCAACCGATTACCGCAACATCCAACGGTACCAGCAGGTCCTCGAGGCGCCCTTCCAGTTCGTTCATGGTTTTCACCACGTCGAAGTTCTGCCGTGAGCAGCTCGGGCAGGCAATGAAGTTGATGCCACGGGAACGCAAATGCAGGGATTTGAGAATGTCGTAACCGACCTTCACTTCCTCTACCGGGTCTGCCGCCAGGGAGATGCGGATAGTATCCCCAATCCCTTCGGCGAGCAGCATACCGAGACCCACCGCAGATTTCACTGTGCCTGAGCGTAAACCGCCGGCTTCGGTGATCCCCAGGTGCAGCGGCTGCACGATTTCCTTGGCCAGCAGGCGGTAGGCTTCTACTGCCATGAAGACGTCGGACGCCTTTACGCTGACCTTGAAGTCCTGGAAATTCAGGCGCTCAAGGTGCTCAACGTGGCGCAGTGCCGACTCAACCAACGCGGCAGGAGTGGGTTCGCCGTATTTCTTTTGCAGGTCTTTTTCGAGGGAACCGGCGTTGACGCCGATACGGATCGGAATCCCGCGGTCACGGGCAGCATCCACCACGGCACGCACGCGGTCTTCACGACCGATGTTGCCCGGGTTGATGCGCAGGCAATCGACGCCGAGTTCGGCCACGCGTAGCGCGATCCTGTAGTCGAAGTGGATGTCGGCAACCAACGGCACCTTGACCAATTGCTTGATACGGCCAAAGGCTTCGGCAGCGTCCATGTCCGGCACGGAAACCCGCACGATGTCGACGCCAGCCGCTTCCAGACGATTGATCTGGGCGACGGTAGCTGCGACATCATTGGTGTCGCTGTTGGTCATGCTTTGTACTGCGATGGGGGCATCGCCACCCACCGGCACCGAGCCGACCCAGATCTTGCGCGATACGCGACGTTTGATTGGAGATTCGCCGTGCATGACTATTGTCCCAACTTCAGGCGAGCGGTCTCGCCACTGGTGAACGGCGCCACGTCCACAGGCTGGCCGTTGTAGGCCACTTGCGCGCCACGGGCAAAGCCCAGACGCAGCGTCAAAGGTGGTTTGCCGCCCTGGTCGAGCGTGTCGCCCTTACGCTTCAGACCGCTGAACAGCACTTTGCCATTGCCATCGGTGAGCTGCGTCCAGCAATCAGCAACAAAGGTGATTTGTACGTGCCCGTCACCCGCGATCAACGCAGGTGTGGTGGGCGGCGAAATCGCTGGCGCCGCCGGGGCAGCTGGGGCGGTAGTCGCAGGAGCCTGGGCGGGAACAGCCGGTGCATGGGCCTGGGCAGCAGGCGCTACCGGAGTATGAGCAGGTACGGCCGGGGTACTTGGAACGGCCGGTGTAGCCGGAGCAGGTACTACGGCGGTTGCAGTGCCTGCATCCGGTATCGGTTGCTCGGTGGCGGGCGGCACCTGGGGCGCAGCCTGGCCTTCGACAACAGCCTGGTCTTCCGGCTCGTCGAGCGGGTGAATCTGGGTGGTGCCGTCGGCGCTCTCGACTTCGACGTGCTCCATGCTGTTACTGGCCAGGTCCTTGCCGCGCTGGGAAGTCTGGTCCTGCCACCAGAGGAAGCCACCACCGATGACGGCGATCAACAGTAACAGGCTGACAATACGCAAGATCGTGTGGGAAACCCGCACCGGCTCTTCGATGCGACCCAGGCCATGGACATTGCTGCCCTGGGAGTCGGTACCGGTGAACTGGTCGAACTCCTGGACCAGGACGGCCTGGTCGATGCCCAGCAATTTGGCGTAGGCGCGGATATAGCCGCGGGCAAAGGTATGCCCAGGCAGCTTGTCGAACGCGCCGGCTTCCAGGTTGCCCAGGGACGTGGTGGTCAAATTGAGCTTGAGGGCCACTTCTGCCAGCGACCAACCATTGCTTTCGCGGGCCTGACGCAAGGTCTCGCCTGGGTTTACGCGATTAGCTGCTACAACTTCCGGGTGCGCCGCTTTCATCATTGCTCCGACAGGTATTGCTGATATTCCGGGGTACCGGGATAGAGTCGTTCGAGTTGCTGGCCAAAACGTGCGGCCGTGTCGCGTTCTTCATGAACCGTCGCCAGGCGCACGCCGAGCAATAGACTACGTGCATTTTGCCCGCTGAGCAGGCTAAAACGCTCGTAATAGTCACGTGCCGGCACATAATGCCTGTCTTCGTAGGACAACTCAGCCATTTCGAGCAAGGCTCGTGGCTGGCGACTGTTCAGGTGCAGGGCTTTTTCCAACTGCTGGCGCGCGCTGTCGCGCAGGCCGAGGCGCTTGGAGGTCACTCCCAGGTTCTCGAAAACGCGCGAGCGCTCAGGATAGAGGGTATCGGCGCTGGCTTGCTGGAAATAACGAGAAGCCTGGTCATAGCGTTTCTGCTCGAACAGAAAGCTGCCGTAGTTGTTCAGCAGCCGTGGGTCGGCAGGACGGGAGGCCAGGGCCTTGTTGAAATACTGGTCGGCCAGTTCAGGCTCGGCCTGGGCCTGGAACACCAAGGCCAGTGCAGCATTGGCGTCGGCATCGTCGCGGTCCAGCTCTATGGCCTTTCTCAACGGCACCTTGGCTTGCTCGCTCATGCCTTGGCGCAGGTAACCCAGGCCCAACTGAACATAGGCCGCTCGCGCCTCTTCACGGCCCTTGCCGGTTTGCAAAGGGCTGTCATGGCCCGATGAAACACAACCGGCCGCAAGACCGGTAACCAGCAGGAGCAGCGCAAGGCGCAAGGGCATAGAGATCCTCTCTCAGGTTCGATTCGCAGCGCTTTGCGGCATATCGTCGGCGGCACTCAGTTCGCGCACCGCGATATAACGTTCGCTGCGACGGGTGCGATCCAGCACCTGTCCTACCAATTGGCCACAAGCGGCGTCGATGTCTTCACCACGGGTGGTACGTACGGTGACATTGAAGCCCGCCTGGTGCAGTTGATCCTGGAAACGGCGGATGGCGTTGTTGCTCGGCCGCTCGTAGCCAGAATGGGGAAACGGGTTGAACGGAATCAGGTTGATCTTGCACGGGATGTTCTTGAGCAACTCGATCATCTCGACCGCGTGTTCGACCTTGTCGTTGATGTCCTTGAGCAAGGTGTACTCGATGGTCAGCACGCGCTTTTCGCCCAGGGACGACATATAGCGCTGGCAAGATTCGAGCAGCATCTTAAGCGGATACTTCTTGTTGATCGGCACCAATTGGTTACGCAATGCGTCATTCGGTGCGTGCAGCGACAACGCCAGGGAGACGTCGATGTGCTTGGACAGCTCATCGATCATCGGCACCACGCCGGAAGTCGACAGGGTCACACGGCGCTTGGAGATGCCGTAGCCCAGGTCGTCCATCATCAGGTGCATGGCCGCAACCACGTTGTCGAAGTTCAGCAGCGGCTCACCCATGCCCATCATCACCACGTTGGTGATGGCACGGTCGACGGTCGCCGGGACGCTGCCAAAGGATTTGTTGGCAATCCACACCTGGCCAATGACTTCGGCGGCGGTGAGGTTGCTATTGAAGCCTTGCTTGCCGGTGGAGCAGAAACTGCAATCCAGGGCACAGCCTGCCTGGGACGAAACGCACAAGGTGCCGCGTTTGCCCTGGGGAATGTATACGGTCTCGACGCAGCTGCCGGACGCCACGCGCACCACCCATTTACGGGTGCCGTCGCTGGAGATGTCCTCGCTGACAACTTCCGGACCACGGACCTCGGCAATGGCCTTGAGCTTGTCACGCAGGGCCTTGCTGACGTTCGTCATGGCATCGAAATCGTCGACGCCAAAGTGGTGAATCCACTTCATTACCTGACCGGCACGGAAACGCTTCTCCCCGATTGAGTCGAAGAATTTTTCCATTTCCTGTTGAGTCAGACCCAGCAGGTTGGTTTTTACAGTCGATGTAGTCATGGATTCACCTTCACTCTTAAGCCAATGCTTAGCGAGTGGTTACTTCAGTAGCTGCGAAGAAGTACGAGATTTCGCGAGCAGCAGCGGCTTCGGAGTCCGAACCGTGTACAGCGTTGGCGTCGATGGAGTCAGCGAAATCAGCACGGATGGTGCCGGCAGCTGCTTCTTTAGGGTTGGTAGCACCCATCAGTTCGCGGTTCAGAGCGATAGCGTTTTCGCCTTCCAGAACCTGAACAACGACAGGACCGGAGATCATGAAGGCAACCAGGTCGCCGAAGAAGCCACGAGCGCTGTGCTCAGCGTAGAAACCTTCAGCTTCAGCCTTGGACAGTTGCTTGAGTTTCGAAGCTACAACCTTCAGGCCGGCTTTTTCGAAACGAGTGGTGATCTCGCCGATGACGTTTTTTGCAACAGCGTCAGGCTTGATGATGGAGAAAGTACGTTGAACAGCCATGGTGTAACTCCAGAAACGGTAATTTACGAAAAATTAAACCCGCGAATTATACGCGGGTTCTTGGGTATTGCCTAACTGCGTAAGGGAGGCGTCAGTCCTGTTCTTCTTTCCAGGCTGTCTGAATAGCTTCCAAAACCTTTTCGCCACCGCGATCACGCTCATCGTCAAAACCTGGCAAGGCCATGACCATGTCACGCAAAGCAACAAAGTTCAGCGAATAGGGATCCATATCCGGGTTGCCGTCGGCCAACAGGATAGCGATTTCTTGCACATCAACCCATTTAAGACTCATGACACTTCCTTGAATCAGTGCGGCGCTTCGGCCGCATGGTTGAGGGAATATTTCGGGATTTCGACGGTGATGTCTTCCGTTCCGACCTTTGCCTGACAGCTTAGGCGAGAAGTCGCTTCCAGGCCCCAGGCCCGGTCAAGAAAGTCCTCTTCCAACTCGTCCGCTTCTTCCAGAGAGTTGAACCCCTCACGAATGATGCAGTGGCAGGTGGTGCAAGCGCACACTCCACCACAGGCACTTTCGATCTCGATGTGGTTGTCATGGGCAACTTCGAGGATGGACTTGCCGGTCTCAGCCTCAACAACCATACCGTCCGGGCAGTGCTCGGCGTGTGGCAGAAAAATGACCTGCGGCATTGATTATTCCTCGATTTCATTCAGGTTGCGCCCGGCCAGTGCGGCTTTCACCGTCTGATCCATGCGGCGGGCGGCAAAGGCGTCAGTCACCTGCGACAAGCGCTTGGTCTGTTGCTCGATGGCGTAACCATCGTTGCCTTTCATCAGTTCGGCCAGTTCCTGCATCTGCAGGTCGATGACCATGCGCTCTTCGGCATCCAGCAGGCGCTCGCCGTCGGCGTCAAGGGCGCCCTGCACCGCTTCGAGCAGGCGCTGGGCATCCACTTGTTGCTCACGCAGTACGCGCGCGACCTTATCGTCACCGGCGTACTGGAACGAGTCCTTGAGCATCTTGGCGATTTCGCCGTCAGTCAGGCCGTAGGACGGCTTGACCTGGATGCTCGCTTCGACGCCTGACGCCAATTCACGCGCAGCCACGCTGAGCAGGCCGTCGGCGTCGACCTGGAAGGTCACGCGAATCTTCGCGGCACCGGCAACCATGGCCGGGATACCGCGCAATTCGAAGCGCGCCAGCGAGCGACAGTCGCTGATCAGCTCGCGCTCACCTTGCAGCACATGAATCATCATGGCCGTCTGGCCATCTTTATAGGTCGTGAAATCCTGGGCGCGGGCAACAGGGATGGTGGTGTTGCGCGGAATCACCTTCTCCATCAAGCCGCCCATGGTTTCCAGCCCCAGGGACAACGGAATCACGTCGAGCAGCAACAGCTCGCCACCATCGCGCTTATTGCCGGCCAGGGTATCGGCCTGGATCGCCGCACCGATGGCGACCACTTGATCCGGATCGATTTCGGTCAGCGGCTGGCGGCCAAAAGCTTCGGCCACGGCTTCGCGAACACGTGGTACGCGGGTCGAACCGCCGACCATGACCACGGCGACTACGTCTTCCAGCTCGACGCCGGAATCACGCACGGCGCGCCGGCAGGCTTTCAGGCTGCGGGCGACCATCGGCTCGATCAAAGCATCGAAGGCTTCACGGGTCAGTTGGGCCGACCAGCTACCATAGGACACTTCAACCGATGCAGCATCAGTCAGCGCTTCTTTAGCAGCGCAGGCGGTTTGCAGCAGGTTGCGCTGCGCGCCCGGGTCCAGATCGGCGGACAAGCCGGCACTGGTGATGATCCAGCCCGCGATGGCGTGATCGAAGTCATCGCCGCCCAGGGCTGTATCGCCACCCGTGGCCAGTACTTCGAAGACACCGCCAGTCAGGCGCAGGATCGAAATATCAAAGGTGCCGCCGCCCAGGTCGTAAATGGCGACCAGGCCTTCGGCATGCTGGTCCAGGCCATACGCCACAGCGGCTGCCGTCGGCTCGTTGAGCAGGCGCAGCACGTTCAGGCCGGCAAGCTTCGCCGCGTCCTTGGTGGCCTGGCGCTGAGCATCATCGAAATAGGCCGGAACCGTGATCACCGCCCCGACCAGCTCGCCGCCCAAGGTGGTTTCTGCACGCTGGCGCAGCACCTTGAGGATATCGGCCGACACTTCCACCGGGCTCTTCGGGCCCTGGACGGTGTCGATGAACGGCATGTGGGACTCGCCGCCGACAAAGCGGTACGGCAGTTGGTCGCCCAGCTGCTTGACGTCGGACAGACCACGACCCATCAAGCGCTTGACCGACAGTACGGTATTCAGGGGGTCGGTAGACGCCGCCAGCTTGGCCGACTCGCCCACTTCGGTGCGATCGGCGTGATAACGCACAGCGGACGGCAGGATCACCTGGCCATCGGCGTCGGGCAGCGGCTCGGACAGGCCGCTGCGCAAGGCAGCGACCAGGGAATTGGTGGTGCCCAGGTCAATCCCCACCGCCAGGCGACGCTGGTGCGGTTGAGGGCTTTGGCCGGGTTCGGCGATTTGCAGTAGAGCCATGGTAATCAGGTCTTATCTGTCTATCAGGCGTGCATCACGGGCAGCACTGGGTTAATCGTCGAGGCGCTCTTCTAGCTGGCGCACTTCGTAGGAGAGCTTGTCGAGGAACTGCATGCGCCGCATCAGGCGTTCGGCCTGTTCACGTTGCGCCGCATCATTCCAACAGGCTGCGAAGCTTTCGTTGAGCTCATCCTGGGCGGTTTTCAAACGACGCTTGAAGACCGCGACACCCGCCAGATCGGCTTCGTCCTGCAAGTCTTCGAGCTCTTCGCGCCACTGCATCTGCTGCATCAGGAAGTCCGGGTCGTGCACCGTGACTTCCAACGGCAACTCGCCACCATTCATCGCGAGCAGGTAACGCGCGCGCTTGGGGGGACTTTTGAGCGTCTGATAGGCTTCGTTGAGGCTGGCCGATTGCTCCAGCGCCAGGCGTTGCTCACGCTCGGAAGCGTCAGCGAAGCGGTCCGGATGCACCCCACGCGCCAATTCACGGTAGCGCGTGGCAAGCTGCTCGAGGTCCAGCCGAAAGCTCGGCTGCAGCTCGAATAAAGCGAAATGACAAGGAGTGCCCACAAATAGCCTCAGATGTTGAAGCTTTCGCCGCAGCCACATTCACCGCGTACGTTGGGGTTGTTGAACTTGAAGCCTTCGTTCAACCCTTCCTTGACGAAATCGAGTTCGGTGCCGTCCAGATAGGTGAGGCTTTTAGGGTCGATAATCACTTTCTCGCCGTGACTTTCGAACACCTGGTCCTCATCAACCACCTCGTCGACAAACTCCAGCACATAGGCAAGGCCGGAACAGCCCGTGGTGCGCACACCCAGACGAATCCCCTCACCTTTACCGCGCCCATCCAGGGAGCGTCGCACGTGCCGTGCAGCCGCTTCTGTCATGCTGATAGCCATCGTTGACTCCTTACTCGTCGCCAAATGCTTAGATCAAGCCTTTCTTCTGCTTGTAGTCGCGAACGGCCGCCTTAATGGCGTCTTCTGCGAGTACGGAGCAGTGGATTTTCACTGGCGGCAGGGCCAGTTCTTCGGCCAGCTGGGTGTTGCTGATCGTCACAGCCTCATCCAGGGTCTTGCCTTTCATCCATTCGGTCGCCAGGGAGCTGGAGGCGATGGCCGAACCGCAGCCGTAGGTCTTGAACTTGGCGTCTTCGATAACGCCCGCCTCGTTGACCTTGATCTGCAGGCGCATCACATCGCCGCACGCCGGAGCGCCGACCATGCCGGTGCCGACATCTGGGTCTTCCGCGTTCATCTTGCCGACGTTACGCGGGTTTTCGTAGTGGTCGATGACCTTTTCGCTGTAAGCCATGGTACTGAATCCTCACTCATCAGGGCCGCTCTGTAACCCTGTAGAAACGCCTGCGTTTTCCGCCACGTTCCTACAGAGCTGGGGTGGCGGCTTCTATAGTTAGTGTGCCGCCCACTCGATCTTGGAAATGTCGACACCGTCTTTGTACATGTCCCACAGCGGCGACAAAGTGCGCAGCTTATTGACGGCTTCGCAGACTTTCTGCGCCGCGTAGTCGACTTGTTCTTCGGTGGTGAAGCGGCCAAACGTAAAGCGGATCGAGCTGTGCGCCAGTTCGTCGTTGCGGCCCAGGGCACGCAGCACGTAGGACGGCTCAAGGGAGGCCGAGGTGCAGGCCGAACCGGACGAAACCGCCAGGTCCTTGAGCGCCATGATCAGCGACTCGCCTTCGACGTAGTTGAAGCTCAAGTTCAGGTTGTGCGGTACACGGGCGGTCATGCTGCCGTTGATGTACAGCTCTTCAAGGTTTTCGACCTGCTTGTAGAAGCGCTCGCTCAGGGCCTTGATGCGCAGGTTCTCGGCAGCCATGTCTTCCTTGGCCACACGGAAAGCTTCGCCCATACCAACGATCTGGTGGGTCGCCAGGGTGCCCGAACGCATGCCGCGCTCGTGACCGCCGCCGTGCATGGTGGCTTCGATACGTACGCGGGGCTTACGGCTCACGTAGAGCGCGCCGATGCCTTTAGGGCCGTAGGTCTTGTGGGCCGAGAACGACATCAGGTCGACTTTCAGTTTCGACAGGTCGATGTCGACCTTGCCGGTGGACTGAGCAGCGTCGACGTGCAGCAGGACGCCTTTGGAGCGCGTCAGCTCGCCGATGGCCGCGATGTCGTTGATGGTCCCGATTTCGTTGTTCACGTGGATCACGGAAACCAGGATGGTGTCTTCACGCAGCGCGGCTTCGATCATGGCCGGGGTGACGATACCGTCGGTGGTTGGCTCGAGGTAAGTGACCTCGAAACCTTCACGCTCCAGTTGGCGCATGGTGTCGAGGACAGCCTTGTGCTCAATCTTGGTAGTGATCAGGTGCTTGCCTTTGGTCGCGTAGAAATGCGCCGCGCCCTTGATTGCCAGGTTGTCGGATTCGGTGGCGCCGGAAGTCCAGACGATTTCGCGCGGGTCTGCACCGACCAGGTCAGCGACCTGGCGACGAGCGTTCTCCACCGCTTCCTCGGCTTTCCAGCCGAAAACGTGGGAGCGGGAGGCCGGGTTGCCGAAGTTTCCGTCGACCAGCAGGCATTCGCTCATCTTTTGTGCGACACGCGGATCAACCGGCGTGGTCGCTGAGTAATCAAGGTAAATCGGCAATTTCATGGACTTTCTCCTAAATCAGGCTGGCTGGCGTGCCGTTAGCTCTTCGGCTGTCACTCGACGGCGGACGCTTCAATCTTGTCCAGACGCGGCGCCTTGGTGTTGCAACGGCGCTGGTCCTGACGCTGGGCTACTTCTTGCACCTCACGGCGAGTCACAAGATCAGCCAAGCTGATACCACTCAAAAACTCATGGATCTGCAGGCTCAAGTCACACCACAAGTGATGCGTCAGGCAAGTGTCGCCGGCGTGGCAGTCACCCAGGCCCTGGCATTTGGTCGCATCGACGGATTCGTTGACCGCGTCGATGACCTGGGCCACCTGGATGCCCTGCATCTCGCGGGACAGTTGATAGCCGCCACCTGGCCCACGCACACTGGAAACCAGATTGCTGCGGCGCAATTTGGCGAACAGTTGCTCAAGGTAGGACAGGGAAATGCCTTGGCGCTCGGAGATATCGGCCAGGGACACCGGCCCAGTTTGCGCGTGCAAGGCCAAGTCAAGCATGGCGGTTACCGCGTATCGGCCTTTTGTAGTCAGTCTCATGGACAAGTACCAAGGTGTTTCAGAATGGGAGCAAGTATGCGATTCCCGAGTATTTAAGTCAACTATAAGACCTAGTACTTTAGTCAGGATTACCCGTAAAAAGGGCGCGCGAATCATAGCAGGATGGGGTGGGGACGAACAGCGGGAACAGGACCGGATGGGAATTGCTGGATCAACGGAGATCAAATGTGGGAGGGGGCTTGCCCCGATAGCGGTCTGACAGCTGACGAATGCGTCGACTGACCCACCGTCATCGGGGTGTAGAACCGTAGACATCGTTTACATCTGAAACCGGGGACATCGTTTACACATTT
>NZ_JBXAFK010000052.1:8709-55542 GCF_058793055.1 Pseudomonas sp. MPR-R2A5 | reverse complement strand
GATCATTTGGCGAGTTTAAAAGTTGCGCTAGGTGGTATGCCGGGGAAATACATGGCTACTTCAGACCATCCTTAGGGTAATTGCGGTGATTCGGTTGTTTATTTTGAATGGGTAGGTTTTTGGTTGTGGGGTTGATTAACGTGCTGTCCTGATTTTTCTATGTGGTTAATATGCTTTGATTTGTGTCAATTCTTGTAAAATACTGAATGGCGCAACAGAGATAACAATACGCTTGCCGCGTAGGATGCGTGGCAAAAACTGCGGTTGGACGAAAGTCCAATTGTGACGGACGGATCATCCTGGCGTGGCGTCGAGGGCCTCAGGGTTCTGCAGCTGTTGAGCTTTCAGAGACATTTTTCAGATGGTAAGCGTTAGGCGCTGAGCCGTGACAAGACAGCTCAGGGGGACAAGCACTGAAAATGCACAGCCTACGACCTGGCTCATTCATTGGTACCGGTGGTGATTCAAGAATCCCAGCTCTGTGTAAGCTATATCCAGACTGATGGCCAGCGATGGCGCAAGGCTGTCTGGACGAAGCGAGCATCTGGGGCGTCTAGATAACTGAGAGAGTGCATCGGTCGAGGCACGTAAGCTCACTGGCTGTCGTCGAGCTGCGCGCGCTACAAGATCAAAGCACGCGCACCAGCACCAGCGTCCATCAGCTCTCTGTCCGCGATTTTCCACACGGCTAAGGCGCAACTCGTAAGGTGCAACGAGTTGCATCTTACGGAGGGCTCAATCTTTCATCACGGATTTCAACCCTGACTTAGCTAAGAGCCCGGATTTGCTGGTGTTGACACGCTGGACGGTCTGGGGCATTATTTTGGAAGGAAGAGGAGAAGTGGGTTGAACCTTGTATAAGAGTTCGAATCCCTGGTTTCCCGCCACGAACTCAACAAAATCAAGGGCTTAGATGAAAATCTAGGCCCTTTTTTTGTGTTTTTTCGGACGAGAGATGGGGTAGGGCGTGCCACTCCCTGGATAAAATGAGGTGGTCTCTAAGAGTGCAACAATTCCAGTGACCCTAAAGCAGCCAATCATCATCAGCGCCTGCGTGTCAGGGATTACAGCTCAGCTGATTGCACAAATCCCTGAAGCCAAACATCAAGCGGCGATTACCCCCTATTGCATCAACGGTGACCTTTGGATAAGGATTTCGGCTTCAGGCTCGACAAAGCCGACCACTGAAGTCTGGGAAAATGCTGATCTAGATGAGCAAGGTCTCCCTTCTTCTTGGCGTTCCTATCCGACAGGGCTGCCTCAAGCCATTTCGGCATTGTTACCCGAAGCGTTGCATATCCGCGCAATGGATGATGTCCAGGAAGACTTAGGCAAAGGCAAAGCTGGCAGCACAATTCGTGGGTTGCTGGATGAAATCATGGCTCCCATCCTCACTGCCCACCAAGAAGTACAGGATGCACTCGCAGCGGTCAGGAATATATTGGGGGCTGATGGTGAGAACAGATCCCCTCTGCTGGCTGAGTTCGATACCAGCGCCACTAATGCCCTCTCAAGCTTCTTCCCTGGGTTATCGTTAAACCTAGACGTACCGTCAATCGACGTTAAAGAGTTTTTCAAGAGCGGTGATCTAAACGTGACCGACGAGATATCCGGTCAAACCAGGCGTTTCGACACTTTAGGTAGCGGTGCGCAGCGTGCGATACAAATGGCCTTGATCCGGCTTCTGGCCGACATCCGTAAAACACGCGATCAAGACCTTGCCCGTCGCCTCCTACTGATCGATGAACCTGAGATTTTCCTCCACCCTCAAGGCGTCAGAGGCCTTAGGGAAGCACTGCATGTGCTTTCGAAATCCGGCTACCAAGTCGTGTTCACAACCCATTCGCCCTTGATGGTAAGCAGGGATAACGCGCCTGAGACGGTTATAGTGCGCAGATCTCGGGAGAATGGTTCCGAGGTTCGCATTCCGATGGGCGCGGCGGTTGCGCAAGCTATGGCAGAGGCACAAGCACAATCCCGAACCCTTTTTGAGCTCGGAAATATCGCTGAGATATATTTTGCTGAAAAGGTAATTCTCTGCGAGGGCAAGACTGATCAGAGGCTGCTACCACTAATCTACGAAAAGCTCTACGGAGTCAGGCCTGAGCTCGAACGGATCTGTTTTGTTGCTCTCGGTAGTTGTACTTCGATTCCCAAAGGTTTTTCTGTCCTCACAGCAATGGGTATCAAATGCGGCGTGATTGCAGATTTAGATTTTGCATTCACTCATGCCAGAGGGCCTTGGCTACCGAAGGAATGCGAAGAGATGGACAAAGTCAGGTCTGTGCTCCTAGTGGTCGGCCAAACTGAAGGGTTTCTGATCGGTGGAAACGGATTGCCTCAGAATTCAAAAACCGGCTCAGCGTCTGACTGTTGGGCTGCCTTTGCGAAAAATGCTGACGGCCATGCGCTTGCGAATGCTGCGCACGAGGCAATGAAGGGCTTTGCAACCTGGGTCTGGCCAATGGGCTGCATTGAGGACGCATTGAATATCGAGGAGAAGGGAGAGGCAGCTATCATTGCTCAAGAAGACAATATCCGGAACTGGCAGCCGGAGGTCATTGACCAAGAGTTTCCCGTTTTCCGTAGCACCCTAGATTGGATGCGAGCTATCTAACCTCGCGTCTCGCAGCAAAGCTTCTGCCTGGTGTCGTTCAATTCGGTGAGATGTGATCTCAGTTGATACCCCCAAAAGACTTGGGCGCCATTGGCGTAGCCTGGCATAAATTAAGGGCAAAATATGTTCAGCAAATCTCAGATAATGACCATCCCAGTCCTGATCTCATCGGTACTTTTACTCACCGGGTGTCCGCCACCGGCGTCTTTCACCCAATGGAAACGCGCTTCTACCTCTGTAGAGGGCGTTAAAGCCGCAATGGCAGAATGTGGCGACCCTGTGGCAGGGCCACAAAACCATTTCCCAATAAACGAACAAATAATCCACTTTCAGTGCATGCAGCGTCGCGGTTTTACTCGAAAAGACGGCTTTGAATACTGCGACATAATGAAGAATATGCCGGCCTGTGTTGAAGAAAGGCAGGGGAGGCCGCTCAGCTTGTCCCAGCTCGAAGCGTTACCGTTTGTCGAAGACGAAGCATTTCACCCAATCAAGCCTAATTCAGGCCGGGATGAACGTATGCAGGTCTCATGGCGTAGAGCGGGAGCGTCACGCCATTTTTCATTCAAGGTAGCTAATGACAGCGAAGCCCTGCCGGTGATGTATGCGTGCGGCTATGCGAAGCCACTTGGGTCGAATCTGGACGTCGCAAGCATCGGGCGCACTGCAGAAGTGCAGCGTTGCATGATTGATCATGGCTTTGAACCCAAAAACAAAATTATGCTGGTTTGCCAGACTTACCCCCAAGTGACGGGCTGTTCGTCGACAACTCCGCCGAGTTGATGCAGGCAGAGAGCAGGGCCGAGAGGGGCTTGCTCGTTCAAAATAAGAGGACGTCCTAGACGCGCGACCTTTCAACTCATGGGCACAATTGGATTTTCTACATCGATTTAACGGATAGCACTTCCACGTATTTGTATTTCTTCTTGGCAGCCTTCACAGCATCTTGTTCGGCGAGCAACGAGCTCAACGTATCAGACTCGTGAATCAACTCGGTCATTTTTCCCTCGAACTCGTTTCCAACCCGTAGCGTGACCCGCAGCCTGGGCGTAAATGCTTTCGCCAGCTTCTTCTTGGCTGCTGGAGCGACAACGGGTTTTGCGAGCACAATTTCTTCCACAGGCTCATTTACTAGAGGAGCAGATATCTGCTCTTCGGGCTGAGGCGTACCGAATAGGGCACGCCGCATTTCTTCTTCAGTTAATTCAGAGCTCATAGAACATCTCAAAGTGGGCAGTAATCAGCTCGACGAATTCTACTAGGATGGCGGCTCCAGCGTGTCCTCTGGGAGCATGTACGGCCACTGTGAATTCGTGCTACGTGGTCACAACATTTCAACGTGGTAGTGGGCCTGATAGCGATAAAAATGATGCAACTTAAGCTAGGCTATTGAGGGCTTAAGGGGTCATCGCAATGGTTGTCTGGCTTCGTCTTCGACAACTGAGTGAACTGCTCCAATGCGTTTTGGAAGTCCTCCAATGCAAAGCTTACCGGCTTGCGCCCGGCGATCCATTGTGTGTGTCGAGATTCCAACTTCCAGTTTGTCGGAAATACTTCGACCGAAGCGCCGCCAGTGGACGGTGTCGCTCATGCGCTTCTGTGGAGGCTGGAAATGGAGCGCGTTCTTTCGAGCTATGATGCTGATAATTTTCGCGTCCTCCTTCAGGTTCGGCTTGAAAAACGATTGAGTCAATTTTGGACGCTATGACATGGAGCCATGTCTGACTTTTCTTCAAGGCATATGCTCTGAGCATCTGATGGATGCAGCTGCTCGATCTTTCTTCATTCATAACAGATAGCCTTATCAGGTGCACCAAAGGGTCTGTCGAATGCCCTCTATTTCTTTTCACCGCGTCGTTGCTTTGTTGCGCCGGCAACGCTCCGAGCAGTAGAGCACCTCCTCCCAGCAGCGCGCCCATTTCTTTCTCCAAGTAAATGGTAGGCCACACGTCATGCAGGTTTTGACTGGGAGCTCACTCTTTTTCAAAACGACTGACCTTCATCCAGTTTTGCGAGTAACAACTCGCCGCGTCGCCATAACGCCTGCTGTTTGGATTCATCCATGTGGTCGAGGTTTTTATAAATCATGGCCATGCGCTGGTTGCCGCGAAGGCGGTCGCCGTGGCGCATCAGGAAGTGCCAATAGAGCGAGTTGAACGGGCAGGCATCGCCTGTCGTGCTTTCGCTTACTTTGTATGCGCAGCCACGGCAATAATCAGACATACGCTTGATGTACTGCCCGCTCGCGCAGTAGGGTTTCGAGCCTAGATATCCGCCGTCTGCGTGCATAACCATGCCGAGTGTATTGGGCAGCTCCACCCAATCGAAAGCGTCCATGTAGATCGCCAGATACCACTCACATATCTGACTCGGTGCGATACCTGCCAGCAGGGCGAAATTGCCAGTCACCATGAGACGTTGAATGTGGTGAGCGTAGGCATGCTCAAGGCTCTGGTTGATGGCTTGGCGCATGCAATTCATCTGCGTGTCGCCCGTCCAGTAGAACTCTGGGAGCGACCGCGAATTACCGAATGCGTTGCCGTCGGCATAGTCAGGCATCTTCAGCCAGTAGACGCCTCGGACATACTCCCGCCAGCCGATCAGTTGTCGAATAAAACCTTCGGCAGCGTTCAGCGCAATGCTGCCCGACAGGTACGCCGATTCAACATCGCTGCACAGCTGACGAAGATCCAGCAGTCCAATATTCAGCGCGGCGCTTATTCGGGCATGAAACAGGAACGGCTCGTTACAGGCCATCGCGTCTTGGTAGTCGCCGAAGGCTGCCAGGCCCCAGTCGAGGAAGTAATCCCAGAGGGCCTGAGCTTCGGCATGGGTTACCGGGTAGTCGAATGTGTCGAGCGTGCCGTAGTGGCTTGCGAAATTTTTGGCAACTAACGCAAGAACATCTCGGGTAATTGCGTCAGGAGTAAAACGTGCGGGTGATGGAGGCCTTACGCCCTTGGGTAAAGCCTTTCTGTTTTCTGCATCAAAGTTCCATGCACCTCCGACCGGGCTACCGTCCCCATTGAGTAATAGCCGGCTCTTGCGGCGCATCTCGCGATAGAAGAACTCCATGCGCAGCTGCTTTTTGCCATTCGCCCAGGTAAAGAACTCGGCACGGGAGCAGAGAAAGCGAGAATCCGAATGCCATTTTATCGCTAAACCACAGTCCTTTATCGATTGCTCCAAGCGCCAGTCGCCGCACTCGGTGATGTGGATTTCATCCGGTCGCAAAAGTGCGCGCCACCGCTCTAACTCGCGAGGCACCGATCCAGTATTTTCTGGGTCATCGAGCTTTACGTACTGCACCTTGACTCCCCGTTGCTGCAACGCCTCGGCGAAGTGGCGCATAGCGCTGAAGATAAGGGTGATCTTTTGCGGATGATGAGGAACATGGCTGGCTTCTTCCATCACCTCGACCATGAGCACGGTATCGCATTCGATATCAACGGCCTGTAGTGAGGCGAGATCGAACGACAGCTGATCACCTAGGATCAGGCGAAGGCTGCTAGCTTTATTCATCATTACCTCTTGCAGGCGACGTCTTGCTGCCAGTGGCGCGTTTGGTATCAGGCACTACGCAGCCCTCATCGCGACACCGAACGCTGCCATCAGGATGGGGCAGCCATGCTAGATGCGGACGCAAGCGACAAAATAGGTGATAGCCAAGGTTTAGAAGTGGTCTAGTCGAACGCCATGATAACGGCTCCGCCCAGATACCAAGGCCCGCTGCTCGCCAGCTCCAAAGCGTCGCGTCTAAGCCAGTGACCCAGGTTCCATCGCCCAACCTGGCGTGCAGTATCGACTGCATTTCAACGAGCGTGAACCCAAGAGATTTTGCTTCGAAGGTAGGATCGCTGATGTCCACAAACAGGAGACGATCCGGTGCTGCTCGCACATTTAGGATCTTGATCTCCCGGGCGCAAAGAGGGCACTCGCCGTCGAAATAAAGCGTCAGTGGCCACTGCTCATTCTTGTACAACTACTGATACCTTGTATAAGTTTTTAGACAAGATATGCTCAAAAAACTTCGATGACAACCAGGCCTAATCCTCGAGGCGAAATCAGGTTCCAAGCGGTGCCTGATCCGGGATTTCAGGTTTGTTTCTGGGGCTGGAGCTGAGACGTGTGGCCACAGCAGCTTGCCGACCTGATTGTGACGTTCGTCGTCTCACTGCTTTTCGTTCGTCTGATAGCTAAACGTGTTGCTGATCACGCCGATAAACCTTTTAACACCCAACAGGTGGTTTTCCATGTTCAATAAAAAAATCAAGAATCAGCTTGAGGCTCAAACAGCTGAGTTGTCGGAGTTGCGCCAACTGCGTGATGGCCTACACCGTGAAATGCTGACGCTGAGTATCGATACTAATTTTGCAATTACCACCTGCAACGACAATTTTGCACAGGCTTTGGGGTACACCCAGAATCAGCTTATAGGTCGTGCCATGGCCGACATTGTTCCGCAGTACGTTTCAAAACTTCCCTGTTTTCACAATTTTCGGGCGGCTGTCGCCGCCGGTAAGTCGATATCTGATGAATACAGGTACCTGCATGCTGACGGCTCATTAGTGTGGATTCATGCTCATTGGCAACCCGTAGCTGATGCGACTGGCCGGTTGAGTCATATCGCAGGCTATGCGACGAACATTACGTCCAGAGTGGAAAAGGCATCGGAAAACGCATCGTTCATTGACGCGCTACTGCGCTCGACGGCGGTCATTGAGTTCGATCTATCCGGGCATGTAATCACGGCGAATGAGCAGTTTTTAAAAGCGATGGGTTACAGCCTGGGACAAGCGCAAGGAAGTCATCATCGTATTTTCTGTCGGCCAGAGGAGGCTTCTTCCCAGCAATACAGGGATTTTTGGTTGACGTTGAACAAGGGTGAGTTTGTCGCTGGCCGATTCCAACGTGTTGATAGTCGGGGTCAGACGGTATGGCTGGAGGCGAGCTATAACCCGGTCTACGACACCGAAGGAACACTACGCAAGGTAGTTAAGTTTGCAACGGTTATTACCGAACAGGTTGCCCGTGAACACCAAGTCAGTGATGCTGCACAAACGGCATTTGAAATCTCCCAGCAGACTGACGTTACTGCTCAACGTGGTGCGATAGTGGTTAACGACACTATGCACACCATGCGCAAAGTCGCTGGGGATATGCAGGCTGCCTCGGGTGGCGTCGAAGCGCTTGGAAAGCAGTCGCTGTTAATCAGTTCGATCATTCAGACCATCAGTAGTATTGCTCAGCAAACGAACCTTTTGGCATTGAACGCTGCGATTGAGGCTGCACGCGCAGGTGAGCAAGGCCGAGGTTTTGCAGTCGTCGCGGATGAGGTTCGACAATTGGCCGGGCGCACCAGCACGGCGACTGAGGAAATCGCATCAGTTGTTTTGGAAAATCAGAAGCTGGTGGATCAAACTATAGCGGAGATGGCGAACAGTAAGTCCCAAGCTGAGCAAGGTCTTGAGCTAGCCACGCAGGCAGGGCAAGTTATTGTTGAAATTCAGGACGGAGCCAAGAAAGTTGTTGAAGCGGTTGGTAAGTTTGCGACTCAGGTGGCTTAGCACGCTCAATCGTACTGCGTTGGAGTTCGCCCCTAGCGAGTTGTCGAGTGTGTGCAAAGTGAGGGGGAACAACACATGCTTGGCGAGATCGACGGTTCGGGCTTGTTAGGGTTGTCGTTGAGCTTTGGCCTTCGTTACCAGTCATAGTCACATCCGGCAAACCAACCACGCTTGGCTAGTTGTTCAGTTACGTCAATGACGCCCGAGTCACCAAAAAAACCGGTGGTGTTTGGGTAGTGAATACCTGCCAGCGACACCATCGACACCTCGGTCTTGCGGTCGAAGTACGATAGAAAATGCCAGCCGCCAGCTGTACTCCCCACGTGTGGAAAATTGATCGCAGCTTTATCTGTTATGTAGTGCTCGCGTGAGGCGCGTTTGAGATCAAAATCAAATAGTGGCTGAATCATGGAAGCTTTCTGAGTTGGGCTAGACCTTGCTTGATGTGGCCGGCGTTCTCGCCGATGGTCTCAAGGGCGCCACGCACGTTGTTTGCCTTGTCCCGGCGCCACCGCCTCCACCACAGAAAGAAGTCGACAACGATCTCATTGTCCTGAGGGTTGAAGCCGAGTCCGTATTGGGTTTTGAAATCGAAGGGGGGGCTTCTGCTGTGCGGACATAGGGGATCCTCGCCGGTTGGCGTGATTCGTTGAACTGGGTGATATGCTTTGCTGCTTATCAAACAAGGACGTGGGTAATGGCCGGTAAAAAGCTTGAAGCGTTCCGCGAGTGGTTCACGCCGCGTAAGCGGTTATGGGCAGGGCTCGCTTTGCTTGTCACTGGGGTATTCGGGCCGCTTTTGTATCCAAGCATAAATGGCTATTGGAGTATCTTTATTGCTCCTGGGATCATGTTTATCTGCAATGCAAGGAATCCCGAAGCTCGCGATAAGCGCTGATAGCCTCGCCGTCTGGTGCTGTTCGGCGATAGGGGTATTACGGGGGACCGGCATGGAGCTGGATTAAGGCGTGTTGCTTCTTCCGCAGTTGCGGCGGTCTTCCCGGTAGCGCTGCGCGTCGCTTATGAACCGACCGCAAGCGGCTTCTGGATGTAAAACTCAGCTGCGTCGGGGTATTGGTCCAGCGCTTCGCTCAGCGTCACATACTGGCAGTCAACACCTACTCTCGCGCTCTGGCATCCACGTAGGCCTTGGGCCACGGGATGTCGGTGTCGCGGTGATCGCAAGCGCCGTCCCGCGTAAACACCTGGGCCTTTGCCAGGTGGGTGACGTACCCAGAGCCACCAAAGCCCCAGAACGATAAGCCGTCGCCGACGTAGGCGTGACTGTGGCTGTCTTGCAGGTAGAACTGGCCGTCCATGGATTATCTCCAGTTAGGCGCCGGCCTCCGGATGCAGCGAGAAAGATTCTTATTGAAGGTCGCGGCGATAAACTCAGCGCATTCTTAACAGGGAGCATCGCTGCAATGGAACTGAAGTCGCCGAGCAAAAACATATGGATAGTGGGCGGCGCCGGGGTGATCGCTGGCGCCGCCATCATCGCCACCAACTCAGAAGGTTTTGTGCATACCTTCGGTGTTGGCATTCTTGCCGGGGGGGCTACCGCTTTCGCTGCAGGTGGCCGGTTTGTTGGTGATACCTTCACGGCCCCATCGATGTTTCCGTAATCGAGCAGGCTGACAGTAAACCAGCATAGCTTGATCGGAATTGATCAACGGCGGAAACGAAATTTTGACCAACCATGCTTGTATTTAAATGACCCCGTGTCTCCTCGAAGGACATAGAGGGACGTCCGGTAAAATGCTGTAAATCGAGAGAAGCCGAAGCTTCTTATCTTTTTGTAGACCCAAACCCATCCGTGGTGATTGGTAGTTTTGGTGGGTCTCAACACCATTGACGCGTTCCTTGTAGGGTTAATTTGGCGAAGATGATAGCGATGTGCCCCTACACAAAGGCTGTCAATTAATAACGGAGCGGAACTTCTTGTCGCGACGGGGTCTTTGGCCAAATTCGTTTGAATACAGCATCTTGCCAACCTTATCCAACTGAGTTGGTTTTTACCCTTGATCCCGCCTTGTATGCGGTTTTTTTTCGCCTGGAGAAAAGACAATGGCACGAATTTCAGCTATCCAAGCGGGCAGTCGTGACGCGTTGGCCTTCCTCGATATGCTCACTTGGTCCGAAGGGACCAGCACATCGCCGGCCACCGCCCTGGATGGCTACGACGTCATCGTGACGGGCATCGACAGGAAGCCTGAGATCTTCACGGATTTCAGTGATCACCCCCTTCGCAAAGGGACGACGCTCGAAGGTCATCAACAGTAAGGGGCTGACATCTAATGCCTCGGGCCGGTACCAGCAGATGCTCAAAGATTGGCCGTATTGCCGAACGCTGCTGACCCTGTCGGACTTCAGCCCGATCAGCCAGGACCTGCTGGCTCTGCAGCACATCCGCGAATGCCGCGCACTACCGGACGTGCATGCAGGCCGGGTCGGAACCGCAATCGAAAAGTGCCGGAATATTTGGGTAAGCCTGCCTGGTGCAGGGTATGGCCTGTGTGAATACCGGCTTGATGATCTGATCCAGCAGTACCGCTTGGCGGGGGAGCACTGTCATGACGGCATTACGGAAAGTGTCCCAGCGCAAACGCAACATACCCTTCGTCATCCGTTTCCCGTGCTTGTTGATCAGTAAGTATTTGGAGTGGGGGCGCACGTCCCTTTCTGTTATCTCCCTAACCAATTTCCCGAGGCTGTTTTCTCCGGCTTCTGTTCGCATCAGAGTTCTGAGTTTCTGCCTGGTCAGATAGGCCAGATCAGCTTTGGTTGGTCGCTAGCAAAAACTGACCTTCGACACTTTGTGACCCGCGCATTGGAGTAGGGATTTCCCTAACCGCTTTTCCAGTATTCCTACATTTGAATAGGGATGATCTGATGGTTGCATTGGTGTCAATAAGCCACTATTTGGCCAGGGGCTCATAACCTGTCCACCAGAGGCGACAGGTTATGAGCGGGAGACAGGCAGTGAGCAAACAGACTCCATCCATTCTGCAGCTTTTGCCCGGTTTCGCGTGAGGAGTGCCAGCCTGCTGAACTACAACGATCTTTATATGACATCAATTCTTCGAGCTGACTGATTCCGCTTGTGAATTTCAGGTTCCGAAGTCACGAGAAATCGAGCCGGTGGATGCGTTGGCGGCATTGTTCGACTTTTACGGATGTTGGCTGCCGAAGTAGCGTCCATGTTGTACC
Organism: Pseudomonas sp. MPR-R2A5; assembly: GCF_058793055.1. Lineage (NCBI taxonomy): Bacteria > Pseudomonadati > Pseudomonadota > Gammaproteobacteria > Pseudomonadales > Pseudomonadaceae > Pseudomonas > Pseudomonas sp. MPR-R2A5. The sequence goes on along the minus strand of NZ_JBXAFK010000052.1, from coordinate 44,148 downwards.
GACCTTCCTCAGAGAGATAAAAATGAACATCAGGAATATGAATCTGGCTCCAAGGTCTGCCGCCTTCTTCTCACTCATTGTCCTAGTGGTTTTTGCTCTGGGCATTGTCGCCGTGATGCAAATGGGCAAGCTTCGAGAGTCGGAGCAAGATGTCGAAACTAATTGGATGGCGAGCATCCGTGAGATTGGCAAGATGCAGGTGGGCGTCTTGCGTCTGCGTCTGGAAAGTATCCGTATCACCGTGACCACTGACGAACAACAGCGCCAAACCCGCATCGCTTCGTTGAGCGGCTACCGCAGTACGCTGAAGGACACCATCAGCCATTACGAGCCCTTGGTTACCGGGCCGGCAGAGAATGAGCTCTACCGGGCAGTCGAAGGCGATGTGCAGCAGTATTTCAAGCTGTTGGATGAGCTGGAACCTTTGTTGCGAAGTGGTGATGACGCCGCAGCTGTTGCCCTGATCAACACCCGCATCAGTCCGATGACCAATACCCTGCAAGACAACCTGAACAAGCTTGCGGACTTCAACGATGAGGGCGCCAAGCGTTCAGGTCTGGATGCTGCCGCGACGTACAGCAATGGTGTGACGCTGGTGATTGGCTTGCTGGTGGCGACCGTCATACTTACCGTGGTGCTGGCTGCAATGCTGACCCGCAGCATTACGACGCCCATTAGCGATGCGTTGGCCGTGGCCGAGCGCATCGCCGGCAGCGACCTGTCCAAGGAGGTCGTGATCATTGGCCGTGATGAAGCCGGTCGCCTGCTGGCCGCTTTGGCGAAGATGCAGGGCAACCTGCGGGAAACCATCGCTCGTATCGCCGATTCCTCCACCCAATTGGCGTCAGCCTCTGAAGAAATGACTGCTGTAACCGAAGAGGCCAGTCGCGGGTTGGTGCGACAGAACGATGAGGTCAATCAGGCCGCGACGGCAGTGACCGAAATGAGCGCTGCGGTGGACGAGGTGGCACGTAATGCCGACGCCGCCGCCCAATCTTCCCGCGAGTCCATGGAATTCACGCGCTCGGGTATCGAGAATGTGGCGCAGACCCTCAAAGCCATCGAAAGTCTGGCCAGCAACGTGGCCAGCACGGGTGACCAGGTCAAAGCCTTGTCAGGCAAAGCTCAGGACATCAGTAAGGTGGTCGAAGTGATTCGCGCGATTGCCGAGCAGACCAACTTGCTGGCGCTTAACGCTGCTATTGAAGCTGCCCGCGCGGGCGAGCAAGGTCGCGGCTTTGCGGTGGTGGCTGATGAAGTGCGTGCCCTGGCCCACCGCACCCAGCAGTCGACCCAGGAAATCGAACAGATGATCAGCGCGATTCAGGCGGACTCGACCCAGGCAGTGGGCGCCATGAACGTCAGTGCCCAGATGGCCAGCAGCTCAATCTCTGTGGCGCAGAATGCCGACCTGTCGCTCAAGCAAATCGCTGAGGCCATAGCCCAGATCAATGATCGCAACCTGCTGATCGCCACCGCCTCCGAAGAGCAGGCTCAGGTGGCCCGCGAGGCAGACCAGAACCTGACCAGCATCCGAGAACTGTCGATACAGAGCTCGGCAGGTGCCAATCAGACCGCCAGCGCCTGCAGTGAGATGGCCAACCTGGCTATTGAACTCAATCATCTGGTGGCGCGCTTCAAGGTATGACATGCGTCGTTGTCCTGGCCTGTACTTGCCATATCAGTCGCACCCTCATCGGAGGTGATTACGTTTGCGAGTGTTCGAATCCCTGGTTTCCCGCCAAGATTCAAATGAAAGCCCCGCACTGCGGGGCTATTGCGTTTCTGGGGGCTGGTACCGCCGCCCTCTGAAAATATGATCGTTTCCGCATCATTTCAGGCAGTTGCCGCAACTCGTGGCGAGTTACGGTTAGCCGGATGGCTTTACGATCTGCGCGCCACGTCGGTAAACCGTCTCGGTTACTCGGTCGGGCCTTGCTGGTAGTGGCAGAAGAGGGCATGCCCGCCGATGCCCGGACCGGTATATGCCGAGCCAGCCGACGGAGGGGCACGCGTCTTACCCCAGATAGGCGCCGCCCTGACCACCGGATGCAGCGAGTCGGAAGAAGGCGAAACTAAAACCGACAATACCGTCTACCTTTCAAGGGGTAATCCCTTTTGGAGAAAACGGTCATGTTTAAATCTCGCTCGCTTGTAGCCGCTGTTACCTGCCTTGCTTTGGCTGTTGGCTCTGTGGCGGCTGTGGCCGACCCTGGTAATGGGAAGGGCCAAGGCAATGGAAAAGGCAACTCCCAAGGTGGCCAAGGCCATGGCAACCAGGGTAACAAGGGGAAAGGTTCGAGCGGGGATGATTGGGCGCGCGGGCCTAGCATTGACCGGGGCGGCGTATTGGGGGTGGTTGGTGGCTATCGTGACTATTGGCGCCCAGGTCCGTCACTGCCGCCCGGAATACAAAAGAACCTGGCTAGGGGAAAACCTCTTCCTCCAGGCATCGCCAAGAAGCTGGATGGCCGGTTGCTAGGCAGGTTGCCCCATTACGACGGCTACGAGTGGCAACAAGCGGGCACCGATTTGATACTGGTGGCAATTGCCTCCGGCATAATTTACGAGGTGCTCAACGGAGCATTCGATTAAGGCGATAACGCTTCAATGATTTCGTCGCCCTGCTCAGTAATGCTCGCCCTCAACCCTGAGTGTTAGCCCGATAGTCGCGGACACCAGGGCGTGTTGCTCAAACCGGCAGGCGGAATTGCTTACGCAGGGCTTTGTCGAAGAATCCTGCGGGGGCAAAGCGGCGCAGCAGACTGATTTGTCGCGCTGTCTTGCCGGCCGTGTAGCGATGCTGAGGCTGGAAATCGGTCGCCGCTTTGACTATGACCGCTGCCACGACGTCAGGAAGATCGGCTTTTGGCATCACCTCGCCGAGTAGTGCCCGGAACCCTGATCGAGCCTGATCGTACTCTTTCAACGGCGCGTCCGGTTCAATGCTGTTTTGATCGAAAACGGTACGCACGAATGCCGGCTCGATGACCGAGACGCGAATATCGAAGGCTCGAACCTCGTGATCAAGGGATTCCGAATAGCCCTCTAGAGCGTGCTTGACCGCCGAATAATGAGCGGAGTAGGGCGCGGGTATTAATCCCAAAATAGATCCGATATTGATGATGCGCCCTTGGCCACGTTGTCGCATCGAAGGCAATACCGCGTTGGTCATACGGATTACGCCGAACAGATTGACATCGAACAATGCCTGCACCTGTGGGATCGAGAACTCTTCTGCACCGCCCAGCAGGCCAATGCCGGCATTATTGACCAACAGATCGATCCGCCCGGTCTGGGCGAGCACGCTGGAGACGAGAGCACTGACAGAGTTGTCGTCTGTCACATCGCAGGTGAGCATGGACACCTGCGTTGGACTGGCACCAGCCTTGCGACTCGTGCCAAATACCCTATACCCAGCACGCAGCAGAGCCTCGGCAGTCGCTTGGCCAATCCCGGATGATGCACCGGTCACTATCGCGGTTCTTTCGGAAGAGGTTTTCATTGGGTGCTCCAGTGTGTCCGTGAGTTGCTTTCGGCTATAGCAAGGTGTGAGTTCAACGTTATTGCTCCAGCATTAATGGGCGCCAGACTACTGTTGGCGGTGTTGCTCGCACACGTCTGACGGCAAAAGACATGAGCCCTCGCCCTGAGCTTCAGTTATCGAGTACTCGTTGTAGTCATATGAGCTTAATGATCACCTTACCTTTGGCTCTGCCCCGTTCCACATAACTCAAGGCCTCAGCCGTTGACTCGAAAGGGAAGGTCCGGTCGATGACAGGTGTGATAACGCCAGACTCGACAAGCGCAGTGATTTTCTTCAACTGAGCGCCGCTCGCACGCATGAACACGAACGCATAACTGACGTTCTGTTTGCGGGCTTTTCTGCGTATGCCGCTGCTCAACAAGCGCATTACCCAACCCAGCCCCCAGAACAGCTTCTGTTCTTTTGCGAACTCCGCCGTCGGTGGCCCAGAGATAGAAATAAGCTGGCCGCCAGGCTTGAGAATACTGAGTGATTTTTCCAGTTCGACCGGGCCGAGGCTGCTCAATACGACATCGTAGTCGCGCAAGACGTTTTCGAATTTTTGCTGCGTGTAGTCGATGACGACGTCTGCTCCCAACGCCTTAACCCAAGCCACGTTACTTGTACTGGTCGTCGTCGCAACAAAGGCGCCCAGATGTTTTGCAAGCTGGATGGCCACTGTGCCGACTCCACCGGAACCTGCGTGGATAAAGACTTTTTGCCCTTTCTTCAACCGGGCTGTTTCAACCAGCACCTGCCAGGCGGTCAGTGCAACCAAGGGAAGAGAAGCCGCTTCTTGCAGGGTGATATTGTTGGGTTTCAGCGCAAGGGCACTTTCCTCCACCGCAATCATCTCGGCAAAGGTGCCAATGCGCGATTCGGGTGGGCGTGCTTAGACTTCGTCACCCGGCTTGAAGTGCTGCACGCCCGACCCCACGCGAACCACGACGCCGGCTAGGTCATTACCCAGGATCAAAGGGAATGAATACGGCAGGATCAGCTTGAATTCGCCTTTGGCAATCTTCGAATCCAGCACATTGACGCTACTGGCATGTACTTTGACCAGCACGTCGTAGATGCCTGGTTCAGGTACCGGTACCTCGCCAATATGTCCATGGTTCTCGCCGTAGCGGTCGATCAGGAAGGCTTTCATGCTTCAGTTCTCTGGCTTCAATGGGCTGGCAGCATGCGCACCCCAACGTAATGTTAGAACCTTTGCAGCAAGCGCCTTTACCTCAACGTATGCGTATCACCGCTTGCAGCGTGGCAATCACACCTGGGCTTGATAGCGCTCGGCGACTACCGATTGGCGAATCTCTGAAAGCAAACCTTGGCGGGCAGACTGCAGAGCATCCCAACGCGCGGCGTCTTGTAACGGCGGAATGGTCACCGGCTCGCGACGATCAAAACCCACCAGCGCAGCATCGACCAGGTCGCTCACGTTCATGACTTCGCTCAGGGTATTGATATCGATACCTGCACGTTCCCAGATTTCCGTACGGGTGGCTGCGGGGAGTACAGCTTGCACGTAGACGCCTTTGGGCGAGAGTTCAAGGCTCAACCCTTGCGATAGAAACAGGACAAACGCCTTGGTCGCACCGTAGACGCTCATCCCGAATTCCGGCGCCAGCCCCACGACCGAGCCAATATTGATAATCGCACCATTACCGGCGTGTGCCAGGCGTGGGGCGATGGCGCTGGCGAGGCGTACCAATGCGGTGGTGTTGAGCGCGACCAGGTTGGCAATGCTGTCGGTGGATTGCTCGATGAAGCTGCCCGATTGCGCGGCTCCGGCATTATTCACAAGGATGCCGATACGGGCGTCATCACGTAGGCGAGCTTCGACGGTGATCAGATCACTGGTTTGAGTCAGGTCAGCCTGGATCACGTCAATGGAAACACCGTGTTGCTCACGCAGCCGGGAGGACAGTGCGTCTAACCGGCTTTTGTCGCGGGCAACCAGTACCAGGTTGTGGCCACGTTGGGCAAAACGCTCGGCGTAGGTTGCGCCAATGCCTGTCGAGGCGCCGGTAATCAGTACGGTTTCAGGGATGCTCATAAATGAATGCTCTTGAGTGGACGTGGATAAGCGATGCAGTTTTCAGGGCTGTTCAGCCCTGCGCGCAGCCCCAGAGACATGCGGCGGTGTTTTTATGATGTCGATCATAATCAATGCTGTCAACGGTTTTGATTGCGATCGACATCAGAGTATAGTCAGGCCATTGTTCAGGAGTCCCAGGGGCGCGAAATGAAGATCACCAAGACGCAATCGCTCGCCAATCGAGCCCATATTGTGGAGACGGCGTCAGAGCTGTTTCGTGAGCGTGGCTATGATGGTGTGGGTGTGGCAGAACTCATGGCGACTGCCGGTTTTACTCAGGGCGGCTTTTACAAGCACTTTGGCTCTAAGGCCGATTTGATGGCTGAAGCCGCAGAAAACAGTCTTGCAAAATCTCTCACGAGTACCTGCGATCTCGACCTTCCCGGGTTTGTAAATCTTTACGTGTCGAGGGATCACAGGGACGGCAGGGGAGTGGGTTGTACGATGGCAGCGCTATGTGGTGACGCTGCTCGTCAGTCAAATGAGCTGAAGGCGACCTTTGCGGACGGATTAGAGAGCACGCTGGCAGCACTTGAGGAAAAGTACCTGAAGGGGCTGGATACGATGGGGCAAGACGTTCGGGCAAAAATGATCAACTTGCTGGCACATGCCATCGGTGCCGTCATGTTGTCACGGGCGTGTCCGGATGATTCGTCTCTCGCCGATGAAATACTGGAAACGTGCCGCGCTGAGATCATTGCATCATTGCCATTGAGTGAGAAAAACAGCCTGTAAGTGGCTGGGACACGGTCCCAGCGAGTTGCCGACGTCAGTAACGCTGCGGCAATGCCCCCCCCCCCCTCATTGCGTGGAGGTTGCCCTGCCTCGAGCGATGGGTGCGGAGGTTTTTCGACGAGTGACGTGTCTAGATCAAGGGTTCTGAGGTTTTTGGGGTTGTCACCTCCGACGTTGGCGTCTACCCTGAAAATGTATGAATTGTTACTAACAATTTCGGAAGCGCCCGTTTTTGAGGCGCGATACTTCAGGACGAGGAACGAAACATGTTTTCACATGAAGGTGCCGCAATAGAGCTGTTGTTGTTCATTATCGGTCTGTCAGGACTGCTCTTGGTCGTCTGGTTTATTCACCATCAATATGAACGAAGGGGCGGGAAAGGCGTAAAAAAACAACATGACCGTAATGCCGGGCGTTCGACGTAGCCTGGCTGTCTATCTCCCATCCAAGCCAGCCGTTTTCGGCGGGTTCCTGGCGGCCACGTCCTGTAGGGATGAGATTCTCCAGCACTGTTCGTGCCGGCCCAGGCTGCCGAGCATTGCCCCCAGAGGATAGGGCACCACTTGAAGAAGAGATGTCTGATGTCGACGCCGTCAACTCGCTGGCGAGCGAGCATCCTGACAACTGATTCAAGCGCTTGAGCCCAGCGAACCCGGCCCGGCGCCGGGTTTTCTGCCGCCCCTCTGCACTTTTTCGAGTTTTCTGGATCTATCGTTGTGCCAGCGACACTCATACTGCGTGTGGCCAGAACAACTAGATCGGGTGCCGATGCCGCGTACTTTGCCTGTTTTTACCGCCTTTTGGACGCGCCGGCCGTTGCTGCTGGCGGTCGTGTTGATGGGGTGTGCCAGCGCTTGCACTCAGCAGCAGGGACGCGATATCGCCAAGCAATTCAGTAACGGCAAGCCCGATGAATTCTTCCAGACCAGCGTCGATCGTATGGCCACCCTGGGCATGCGCGACAACCTGCAAAGCTTGTATCTATTGATGAACAAACTTTATCTGCGTAACCCCAACCAGTGGCGTCAATCGGGGTACCCGGACGCGGTGAGCGCGGCGCGGGAAATTCGCAAGGCCATCGAGAATCGTCAACCATTGCCCGCCCTGGGGGATCGTCGTGACCTGGCGGCATTGAGCTATTCCTTGAGCCCTGAGTTTCGCGGCGACCGGGTGGGGGCGTTTATCTACGCGATTGGCAGCATGCTCGTCACCGCACACGGTGGGCGCACGCAGTTCTACATTTCCGACTCGATCAATCCGCAGTTCGTCAATAACGCTGCGCGCAACATCGAGAAGGCAACCTGGTTGCTCAGCCAACGCCAGGATGCCAATGGCGTGCTGCTGTTGTTTTCTAACGAGATCTCGGAGGAGGGCAGCAACCTCAGTTTTGCGGTGGAGTTCGGCAAGATCGTCGCGCGCCTCGACCTGCTGACCCAGATGCTCGATGAGCGCTACCGACGTATTGGCCTTAACTATGCGCAAAGCCTGTTATTGATGAATTTCCTGCCGGTGCAATGAAATCCCCCGACCTTGCGCTCTGCGCCAGATAGTGCGGTGCTTCCGTTTCCTCTGTAGGAAATGGCCTATCTTGCATCTCGCAACTTGAAACGCTTCCCGGTCGGCAATAGCCTCGGATTTTTCTTAAATATGAGGCCCTACCTTGGGTAAGCGAAAAACGGTTTGGCCCACTGATCGCGAGATTCGCCTGCGGTTTATGCTCTATGCGGTGATCGACGCCGCGCGTGTCCATGGGGTTGCTGCCGAGCTGCTGTTGAACGCGCACACGGTGCTGCGAGATTCGCCGACGGAGATGCAATTGCGTGACGTGCTCAGCGACATCCTGGCCACCGATGAAATGCAGGGTTTCAGATTCCCGGCGGGGTCAGAGGCTGACGATTTTATGCGCGCACTGGAGCCGTCTGCCGATTAGTCGCCGGGCTCAGCTTGGGTCGGCAATGTCTTGAGTCGCCTCGTCGCTGCCCGAGTTGCACGTCGGCGTCGAGGCAAGGGATGGGTGGGACGTCCTGCCCAAATAGCTCGAAAACCTGGAGAGGGTGGAAATCCTGATCATCTTCACGCGGCGGGTCAGTATCACCCTGGAATTGCAGCACCGCCCGGTGTGACGCCTCGCCAGAATTTGTTCGCGCCAGTTAGATCGTTTATTTCCTTCAGGAATGGGGCTATTGCCCGATCGAATATCTATTGCGATGTAATTGATTTGATAGCAGCCACCTTGGAAGTTGCAGCGTTGTAATCGACGTTATCGCAACAAGGAGGGCTGCATTATCCGATTGAAACCCGCTCAAACGTCATTTTCCGCTGCTGGATCACCTTCTTGCGTCGTGACACCCGCGCTCTAGAATCGGCCCCAGAACTTACTCATTTCCTGTCGATTACGGAGTTTCGAACATGATGAATGCCATGCAGATGCCAATGAACACCTCCATGCCAATGATGCCGATGATGGGCATGCCGATGATGATGGCGACCATGAAGTGCGAAATGGCCAGCGACGCCATGATGTGCACCATGAAGCCGGCAGCGGGCATGGATATGGCTCAGTTCAAGACCAACGCCGAAATGATGGCGATGATGATGAACTGTGGCATGCCCATGATGATGCAGTGTGCCAACCTGTCGATGATGTGCATGTCGGCCGACGCCATGGCCATGATGTCGAACATGAACATGCCGATGATGATGCCTATGGGCATGTCGATGCCGATGATGAAGTGCGTGATGGAATGCACGATGCAGGCTGACGGCATGCTCTGCAAAATGATGCCGATGCCAGGCATGAGCATGGACATGATGAACAACTGCTGCATGCTGATGAACAAGATGATGAACGACTGCGCCATGCCGATGATGATGAGCTGCAACGGCATGCCGATGATGTGCTGCACCTGCTGACAGGTTCTGCATGCTGAAAAACGCCCCGATTATCCGGGGCGTTTTTTTTGGCGCAAATTAATCCAACCGTTCCGGATAGGTGATCACCAGAAACGCCACCGCCTCGCTGTCCGATGGGTTGCGGTAGCGGTGGGGCTGGTCGGCATAGAACAGGATCGAGTCGCCAGTGGAAAGCAAATAGCGCTCGTCGTTGACGCTGACCTCCAGCACGCCCTGGGCCACCACCAGGTTTTCCTGGATGCCCGGGCCGTGGCCTGCGGAAATTTCTTCGCCCAAGGCGCGCAGGCGAATCTCATAGAATTCGGACTGGCGCGCCGTATCGTAGGGAAATAACGCGCGGCTGACGAAGGCCCCGTCGGCACTCACCAGGCGCTTACTCTGTTGCGCCGGCAGTACCTCAACCCCTTCAAACGCGCGGTCTTCCAAAAACGCCGCCACCGATACCTTCAAGCCCTTGGCGATCTTGCACAGAACCTTGATCGACGGGACGCTGCGCCCGGATTCGATCTGCGCCAACATCGCCCGGCTGACGCCGCAGGCACGTGCCAGGCCGTCCAGCGACAAGTGGCGCTTGCTGCGCAGGCGTTGCAGGTTATGCGCCACGCAGAGGCTGATGACGTCATCGTCGTTGCTGGGCTTGGGCAGCGGTTCAGGTGCTTCGGGAATCACGTGCAGAAAACTCATCGGCCTTACGCCCGGCGAGTGTCGCTGGGCAGGGAAGCTTGGGCGGTGAACAGCATCAACCCGGCACGCGCTGCGTACATCGCCCACATCAACTCGGCCGCAGCTCGTGCCTGGCGGCGTTTGCGGTGGAGGGTGAAGTCGATGACGGTAGCGGATGTGTGCATGGGGGCGGTCTCGTGATGCGTGGGTGACTCAGTGGCTCCACAGTAATGCTTGCCGGTTATTTCTATAAATACTGAGTTTGCATTTGTTAATTCGATTTTGGACTTAAAAATAATCCCCGTCCGATGCTGTTGTGGGAAGGCTCTGGTCCGTTAATCAGGCGTGACCTGATGCACCGGTTTGCCTTCCCATCACTGTTCGCGTGCCAGGCCCTGGCTTCCACGCCCCCGAATTCAAAGGACTCCCCATGCTTTTGCGTCAACCTCCGCTGCTGTTTGCCGCCTTGACCCTCACTTCACTGGTGCAAGCCGAAGAACTGCAACTGGCTCCGGTCGAAGTCACCGGCGGCGAAGCCAGCGCGGGCGAAGTGGCTCAGGCGCAGCTCAAGAGCGTGCCTGGCGGCACCAACTACATCGACATGAACAGCGTGCAGCAGGGGCGGGTGAGCACCAATGAAGACGTGTTCAAGTACCAGGCTGGGGTGTACGCCAAGGTGGCCAATAACGAAGGCGTGAAGCTGTCGATCCGTGGCTCGGGCCTGAATCGCAGCCCGGGTGCCCATGCCTCGGGGCTGTATGAAATGTTCGACGGCTTGCCGCTCACCGGGCCTGGCGGTACGCCCTATGAACTCAAGGACCCGCTGTGGCAAAGCCGTGTCGAAGTGCTGCGCGGCGCCAATGGGTTCGATCAAGGCGCATTGGCGCTGGGTGGTTCAGTCAACTATGTGACCCGCACCGGCTACGACGCGCCCAAGTTGCAAGTGCGCTACGAGGCGGGCAGTCGCGGCTATGGCCAGCGGGAGATCAGCTCGGGCCAGGTGCTGGGGGACGCCGACTACTACATCAGCCTCACCGGTTCAGAGTCCGACGGTTACCAGCACCAGAGCACCGGCAGCGGCAAAGGGGTCGCGGCCAATTTCGGCTATCGCTTCAACCCGGACCTGGAAACGCGCTTTTACTTCCGTTACCGCGAAACCACCAATGAGACGCCCGGCAAGCTTACGCGCGACCAGATCAACCACGATCCGCGTGCCGCCAACAGCCTTAACGCCGCCCGCGATTCGAAGCGCCTGCAACCCGGCTCCACCTGGATCGCCAACAAAACCACGCTGCAGTTGGACGATACCTCGCGGCTCGAAGTCGGCCTGGCCTACCACGACTACCCCATGGACCTGCGTGAAGGCACCAATCGCCTGAAAGTCGCCTACACCGATATCAGCAGCACCCTGAAATACATCCGCCAGGACACGCTGTTCGGGCATGCCAGCACCACCACCCTCGGCCTGCGCACCACCCAGGCGATGCCGAACAATGGTGCGTCGGAATACGTGCGAACGCCCGCTGGCAATACGGCCACCTTTGCCCCCGGCACCAAGACCCGCGACTACAGCTACCTGGGCTCCGACACCGTGCTGCACCTCGGCAACGAGCTGGAACTGGTCCCGGACCTGTGGCTGACCACTGGCCTTGCCGCGATCTACACTCGCCGCGAAACCCAAGTCACCTATCCCGAAGGCCAGGCACCGCTCAGTCAACATGACTGGGACTACGCGCCACGCATCGGCCTGCGTTATGACTTCAACCCGCAATTGCAGGTGTACGGCAACCTGAGTCGCTCGGTCGAGCCACCCCATGCCTGGTCGATGATCTGGGGGTCGAACAAATACTTCCCCGCAGGCAGTGGTGCGGCCACAGGTTTGCAACGCGAAGGCGTGAATCTGAAAAACCAGACCGCCACCACGCTGGAAGTTGGTGGGCGTGGGGAGGCAGGGTTCGGCCAGTGGGACCTGGCGCTGTACCGTTCCGAAGTGCGCCACGAACTGCTCACCGTGGAAACCCAGGCGCAGACCTCGACCCGCAATGCCATCGTCGCAGAGTCCAATGCCAGCCCCACCGTGCACCAGGGCGTGGAACTGAGCCTGCTCAGCCCGTTGTGGGACGGTGGCCGCAACGGCGCGCTCGCCCTGCGCCAGGCGTATACCTTCAGCGATTTCCACTACCGCGACGATGAGCGCTTCGGCGACAACACGTTGCCGGGCATCCCCAAGCACTATTACCAGGCACAACTGCGCTACAGCCATCCGACCGGCTTCTACACCAGCCTCAACACCGAGCATTCCTCACGGGTGGCGGTGGACTACGCCAATTCCTACAACGCCGCCGCCTATACCTTGCTGGGTGCCACCGTTGGCTATGACGCGCCCAAGCAGGATTGGCAGGCCTGGGTCGACCTGCGCAACCTCACCAACCGGCGTTACGCCAACACCGTCACGCCCGGTTACGACGACAAGGGCCTGGACGTGGCCCGATCCACACCGGGCGACGGGCGTGGCATCTATACCGGGGTGTCATGGAGCTGGCGCTAAGAGTGCAAACATGGGGGAGGCCCATGCCCCGGTTAGAAATGTAAACGATGTCCCCGGTTTGTAACCTCGCATAAACCATTCCAGTCGACCGCATTCTTGTGGCGAGCGGCCTTGTTGTGGCGAGCGGGCTTGCCCCGCGTTGGGCTGCGAAGCAGCCCCAAAACCAGGCGATTCAATATGCCTGGATAAACGCGGTGGCCTTATTGGGGCTGCTGCGCAGCCCAACGCGGGGCAAGCCCGCTCGCCACAGAGGTCCCCGTCGCGCTTAGTGCAGCCACCCACATTGGGTTCGCGGTGCTTTTAGAGAGTGTGAGCCCCCTTGCCCCGATATCGTTTTACTGGCATTGTTTGCGCAATTGGTAATATTTCCCATTTGAGAAGTTTTTGCGCATGCATGACATTCCGGCCGCGCTGGGCGATTCAGTGCGTCAGCAAACCCTTACGGCAATGTACAGCGAGCACCACGGCTGGCTGCATGGCTGGCTGCGCAAAAAACTCGGTTGTTCCCAGCACGCTGCCGACCTGGCGCATGACGCGTTCATCCGCGTACTGATGCTGGCCGAGCCGCAAAACATCAAGGAACCCCGTGCGTTCCTTGCGACAACGGCGGGGCGCCTGTTGATCGATGGCGCGCGTCGCCGACGTATTGAAAAAGCCTACATGGAGGCCCTGGGAATCCAGTGCGAAGAGGCAGGCATGCCCGATCCGGCCGCGATCCACGTGGCGCTGCAAGCCCTGGAGCGCATCGCCGAGATGCTCGCCGGCTTGCCCGCCAAGGCGCGCGAAGCCTTCTTGTTGAGCCGCCTCGATGGGCTGACCTACAACGAGATCGCGACCCGCCTGGACGTATCCCCCAGCACCGTCAAAAACTACATCTCCACGGCGCTGGTGCATTGCTACCACAGCCTGCATGCGGCAGACCCATTGGCATGAGTTCCGAGCAGATCATCCAGCAGGCTGCGAACTGGCTGACGCGCCTGCACGACGAAGATGTCAGCGACACCGACCGCCAAGCCTTCAATGCCTGGTGCCAGGCCGACCCTCGCCACGCGGTGGCCATCGAACGCATGCGCAGCCTGTGGGGCAGCCTCGACACCTTGCCGGCGCAACCGGCGCGGATTGCCTTGAACCGCGCATTCGCCCCGCAACGCGCGCGCGGTGCCCAGGTGGTGGGCTTGCTCGGCGTATTGCTGTGTGGCTGGCTGGGCCTTGAGCACTTGCCGGTATGGATGGCCGACCAACGCACCGGTGTCGGTGAGCGCCGTCAAATCGCCCTGGAAGACGGCAGCCAATTGCAGCTCAACAGCAACTCGGCGGTCGACGTGAAATTCGACGGCCACCAGCGTGTGATCGAATTGCTGCAGGGCGAGTTATGGGTGGACGTGGCCAAGGATGCGCAGCGGCCGTTCGTGGTGCGTACCGATCAAGGTACGGCGACCGCACTGGGTACGCGTTATATGGTCAAGCGCGCAGCGGACGGCACGACGGTAGTGACGGTGATCGAATCCACCGTGGCGGTCAAAGGCGAGGGCGCAGACAGCGTGAAAGTCGCTGCTGGCCAGCGTTCGATCCTCGACCACGGCCATGCCCAGGCCGCGCAAGCCATCGCCAACACCGACCCGGACGCCTGGACCCGCGGCCTGCTCAAGGTCAACGACCAACCGCTGGGCGAGGTGCTGCAAACCCTGGCCAGCTATCGTCATGGGGTGGTGCGCTTCGATGCCCAGGCCCTGCGGGATGTGCGAGTGTCTGGCGTATTCAAGCTGGACGACAGTGCAGCCGCGCTCTCAGCGCTGGCGGACAACCTGCCGATCCGGGTGGAGTACTTCACGGATTTGCTGGTGGTGGTCAAACCTCGCTAGCTCAGGCTTCGTTCTGCCGCAGGCGCTTGTACAAGGTGTTGCGGCTGACTCCCAGCTCCCGTGCCAGGTGGGAAATATTCCCGCCTGCTGCCTTCAGGCGTTGCTTCAGGTCGAGGGTCTCATCCAGGTATTCAGTGGCCGGCAGCGGTGCCGTCAGGTTCAAATCCACAAAAAAATCGTCCGGCAGATGCTCCGCGCGGATCGGCTGTTCTTCGGCCATGGCCAGGGCCACCTGCAACACGCTGCTGACCTGGCGTAAATTGCCCGGCCAAGGGTGCTGCTCGAACAGCGCCAGCACCTCGGGACTGAGCCCGGCCCACTGGGTCGGCTCGCGATGCTGCTGCCATAGCTGTTGGAACAGCGCGCGCTTGTCGGTGCGCTCGCGCAGGGGCGGTAGTTCCAAGGTCAGGCCACCGATGCGGTAGTACAAATCCTCACGAAAACGCCCGGCCTGCACAAGCTCTCGCAGTGCGCGGTTGGTGGCGGAGATGATGCGCAAGTCCACCGGGAACAACTCGCTGCTGCCCACGGGTTGCACGCAACGTTCCTGCAATACCCGAAGTAGACGCGCCTGGGTCGGCAGGGGCATGTCACCGATTTCATCGAGAAACAGCGTGCCTTTGTCGGCCTTGCGAATCAGGCCGATGCTGCCTTTCTGATTGGCGCCGGTGAACGCGCCTTTTTCATAGCCGAACAGTTCCGATTCCACCAGCTCTGCCGGAATGGCTGCACAATTCACCGCGATAAACGCCTGCCGGCTGCGCGAGCTGGCCTGGTGCAGGGCTTTGACGAACACCTCCTTGCCCACCCCGGTTTCACCGTGGATCAGCAGCGGGATATCTTTTTCCAGCAGCCGCTCGGCCTGGCGTACGGCTTTTTCCACGCGGGCTTCACCGAAATGCAAGGTCTTGAGGCCCATCGCGACGGGCTTGGGCGGTATCGGTTCGCTGAACACGCGCGCCTGCACCGGCGTTTGCTTGGGCCGTTTCAACACGCATTGGAAGCGATTGCGTCCCGCCGCCTGCAACGAGAACGGCAACCCCTCCGGCTGATTGAGCAATTCCAGCAACGACACCTGGAACAAACTGTCGATCATCACCCGCGACAGGCTGATGCCCAGCAGGTTGTCGGCGCGGCGGTTGGCCGAGAGCACTTGGCCGCTTTCATCGAAGATCAGCAGGCCGGCCCACTGGCTGTCGAGGTTGCTCAGGCCAGTATTGAAGGTCAGCTGAAAATGCTCGCCGCGAAACAGGTTGAGGATCAGCCGGTTCTCCACGGTCTGGCTCATCATCTTGACCATGCCCAGGGTGTGCGAGGGCGGCAGGTAGCTGTCGCTGGACACATCCAGCACGGCGATGATTTCACGCTGGGCATCGAAGATCGGCGCCGCGGAGCCGGTCATGAAACGGTTGGCTTTCAAGAAGTGTTCATCGTGCTCGATATGCACCGCCTGGGCACAGGCCAGCGCCGTGCCGATGGCATTGGTACCGCTGGAGCGCTCCATCCAACTGGCGCCAGCGCTGAAACCGCGGGCCAGCTTGGGCTCGATAAAGCGCTGGGTGCCCCACGAAGTCAGGACCTGGCCCTGGTTATCGGCCAGCATGATCAGGCAGTTGGAGTTGCTGAGGATGTTCTCGTAGTAGGGCAGCACTTCCTGATGAGTGGTCTGTACCAGGGAATGCTGGCTTTCCAGCAACTGGCTGATGCCTTCGGCGGGGAGCTGGTCGAAGCTGGGGGGGCTCTGGTGGTCCAGGCCGTACGCACGGCAGCGGCGCCAGGATTCCTGGATTAAGGTGTCGTGAGCCAAGGGTTCGGCCATGGGGCGACCTTCTTTTTATTGTTTTGGGGTCTTGCACTATTTACCCGATGCAACGGGGACAAAATGGGGGAGGGGGTAAGCCCTAAGGCTTTTTTGTAGGAGCGAGCTTGCTCGCGAAGAACTCACAGGCGCCGCGTTGATTCAGGAAACACGCGTGATCGTTGAGGTTTTTCGCGAGCAAGCTCGCTCCTACAGAAGGCCATGTACGCTTAACTGACTGGCAGCCCCCTCCCACATTTGACCTGTGTCGATCGTTCCATCGGGTTCAAAGAGTGTTGTTCATAACTGTTCATTGTCAACCCCAGGATTGTTCAATTGTTCAGCCCGATCTGTTCATTTTTGTTCGTTCCTGAACATCACGTTCAGCCCACTGCCTTGTGAATCAAGCACCTGCCGTCTTGGCATGAAACTCGCTCTGAGGACTGGCCAGATTCATTCCAATAATAAAAAGGGCGTGTCATGTCATTGACCCTGGAACATGTCTCCCGCGTTGTCGAAGGCCAGACCTGGATCGACGACGCCAACCTGCGATTCGAAGCCGGTTCCTTCAACGTCCTGCTGGGCCGCACGCTGTCCGGCAAGACCAGCCTGATGCGCCTGATGGCCGGCCTGGACAAGCCCGACAGCGGCCGCATCCTGATGAACGGCGTGGATGTCACCCACAAACCGGTGCGTCTGCGTAACGTGTCGATGGTGTATCAGCAGTTCATCAACTACCCGACCATGACCGTATTCGAAAACATCGCCTCGCCGTTGCGCCAGGCCGGTGTGTCCGACGAGCTGATCCAGAGCAAGGTGCTCGAAACCGCCAGGATGCTGCGCATCGAGAAATTCCTCCAGCGTCACCCCTTGGAACTGTCTGGCGGCCAGCAGCAACGCACGGCCATGGCCCGCGCCCTGGTCAAAGACGCCGAACTGATCCTGTTCGATGAACCGTTGGTGAACCTGGACTACAAACTGCGTGAAGAGCTGCGTCAGGAAATGCGCGAGCTGTTCAAGGCGCGGCATACCATTGCCATCTACGCCACCACCGAGCCCAACGAGGCGTTGGCCCTGGGCGGCACCACCACGATCCTTCACGAAGGCCGAGTGATCCAGAGCGGCAGGGCCGCCGAGGTCTATCACCAGCCGCAAACCGTGCTGGCCGCCGAGCTGTTTTCCGAACCACCGATCAACCTGATGCCGGGGCGTATCAGCGGTAACGAGGTGAGCTTCGCCAATTTCGTGCACTTTCCGTTGAATGTCGACCTGCGCCCCATCGGCGAAGGCGAGTTCCGCTTTGGTGTGCGCCCCAGCCATATCAGCCTGGTACCGAGCAACGACGATGACCTGGAGTTGGCGGTGACCGTGGAAGTCGCCGAGATCAGCGGTTCAGAAACGTTCCTGCATGTGCGCAGTGAACACTTCCTATTGGTCCTGCACCTGCCGGGCGTGCATGAGTACGACGTCGACGCGCCGATCCGCGTGTATATCCCCACCCATAAACTGTTTGTGTTCGATGGCCAGGGCCGTTTGGTCCAGGCCCCCGGGCGCCGTGTCGCGAGGGTTGCCTGATGGCCGAGATCCATTTGCAGAACCTGGCGCACAGCTACAGCCCTACGCCGGCCGGTCCTGAGGACTACGCCATTCGGGCAATGAACCACGTGTGGGAGCAGGGGGGTGCCTACGCCTTGCTCGGGCCGTCGGGCTGCGGCAAATCGACCCTGCTCAATATCATCTCCGGGTTGCTCAGCCCCTCGGAGGGCCAGGTGTTGTTCGACCAACAGGTGGTCAACGAGCTGACGCCGGAGAAACGCAACATCGCCCAAGTGTTCCAGTTCCCGGTGGTCTACGACACCATGACGGTGTTCGACAACCTGGCTTTCCCCCTGCGAAACCAGGGTATGGCCGAGGCGAAAATTCACAGCAAGGTGCAGGAAATTGCCGAAGTCCTCGACCTGCAAAACCTGCTGAGCAAAAAGGCGCGCAACCTCACTGCCGACGAAAAGCAGAAAGTCTCCATGGGCCGTGGCCTGGTGCGCGATGACGTATCGGCGATCCTCTTCGATGAACCGCTGACCGTGATCGACCCGCACCTCAAATGGAAACTGCGGCGCAAGCTCAAGCAGATCCACGAGCAGTTCAATATCACCATGGTCTACGTCACCCACGACCAGCTGGAGGCGTCGACCTTTGCCGACAAGATCGCGGTGATGTACGGCGGCCAGATCGTGCAGTTCGGCACGCCACGGGACCTGTTCGAACGGCCGAGCCACACCTTTGTCGGCTATTTCATCGGCAGCCCGGGGATGAATCTGATCGAAGTGCAGGCCGAAGCCGGCGGGGTGCGTTTTGCCGGTACGTATCTGCCGTTGTCGGAGGCCTTGCAGCAGCGCATTTCCGAAACGGACTACACGAAGCTGCAGGTCGGCATCCGCCCGGAATTTGTCCATGTGTGGGATGAGCACAACCCTGACGCCCTGCAGGCCGACGTCACCCATGTGGAAGACCTCGGCACCTACAAGATCGTGACCCTCAACCTCGACGACGCCACCCTGAAAGTGCGTCTGGCCGAAGACAAACCGGTGCCGGAGGGCAGGGCGTCCATCAGCTTTCCCGCGCAGTGGCTGATGGTGTATGCCGACGACTACCTGCTGGAGGTGCTGCCATGAACAAGGTGCAGAACAACAAGGCCTGGTGGCTGGTGTTGCCGGTGTTCCTGCTGGTGGCGTTCAGCGCGGTGATCCCAATGATGACCGTGGTCAACTATTCGGTGCAGGACATCTTCGACCAGTCCAGCCGCTACTTTGTCGGCGCCGACTGGTATAAACAGGTGCTGCTCGATCCGCGCCTGCATGACTCGCTGTTGCGCCAGTTCATCTACTCGGCCTGCGTGCTGCTGATCGAAATCCCCCTGGGCATCGCCATCGCCCTGACCATGCCGACCAAGGGCCGCTGGTCGTCGCTGGTGCTGATTATCCTGGCCATTCCCTTGCTGATCCCATGGAACGTGGTCGGCACCATTTGGCAGATTTTCGGCCGCGCCGATATTGGTTTGCTCGGCTACAGCCTCAATGCCCTGGGCATCAGCTACAACTACGCGGCCAATACCCTGGACGCCTGGGTCACGGTGCTGGTGATGGACGTATGGCACTGGACGTCGCTGGTCGCGCTGCTGTGCTATTCGGGGCTGCGGGCCATCCCAGATGTGTACTACCAGGCGGCGCGGATCGATCGCGCATCCGCCTGGGCGGTTTTCCGACATATCCAATTGCCGAAGATGAAAAGCGTGCTGCTGATCGCGGTGATGCTGCGCTTTATGGACAGTTTCATGATCTACACCGAGCCCTTTGTCCTCACGGGGGGCGGGCCGGGTAACGCCACTACCTTCCTCAGCCAGACGCTGACCCAGATGGCCGTAGGCCAATTCGACCTGGGCCCGGCCGCGGCGTTTTCCCTGGTGTATTTCCTGATCATCCTGTTGGTGTCCTGGTTGTTCTACACCGCCATGACCCATTCCGACGCCAACCGCTGAGGTCGCCAGCATGAGCAAGCGCAAAGTCATCCCCCTGCTGATTTATATCCTGTTCCTGCTGGTGCCGATCTACTGGCTATTGAACATGTCCTTCAAGAGCAACACCGAAATCCTCGGCGGGCTGACGCTGTTTCCGCAGGACTTCACCCTGGCCAACTACAAGGTGATCTTTACCGACCCGAGCTGGTACACCGGTTACCTCAACTCGCTGTACTACGTGAGCCTGAACACGGTGATTTCACTGAGCGTGGCGTTGCCGGCGGCCTATGCTTTCTCGCGTTACCGCTTCCTGGGTGACAAGCACCTGTTCTTCTGGCTGCTGACCAACCGCATGGCGCCACCCGCGGTGTTCTTGCTGCCATTTTTCCAGCTGTATTCGTCCATCGGCCTGTTCGATACGCACATCGCCGTGGCCTTGGCCCACTGCCTGTTCAACGTGCCGTTGGCGGTGTGGATCCTCGAAGGCTTCATGTCTGGCGTGCCCAAGGAAATCGACGAAACCGCTTACATCGATGGCTACAGTTTCCCCAAATTCTTCGTGAAGATTTTTATCCCGCTGATCGGCTCCGGCATCGGCGTCACGGCGTTTTTCTGCTTCATGTTTTCCTGGGTCGAACTGCTGCTGGCGCGCACCCTGACTTCGGTCAACGCCAAGCCCATTGCGGCGGTGATGACGCGCACGGTGTCGGCGTCGGGGATCGATTGGGGCGTGCTGGCGGCGGCGGGGGTGTTGACCATCCTGCCGGGCATGCTGGTGATCTGGTTTGTTCGCAACCACGTGGCCAAGGGCTTTGCCCTGGGCCGGGTCTGAGGAGTCGATGATGGAATGGATGGCCTGGACCACCCCTACGGCGCTGTTCTTTGGCGGCATTGCCCTGATCCTGGCGGGCATGACCACCTGGGAACTGCGTTCGCCGAGTATCCCTCGGCGCGGTTTGTTGCCGATCAGCACCACCCGTGGTGATCGCTTGTTTATCGGTCTTCTCGCAAGCGCCTACCTGCACCTGCTGGTGATTGGCGTAACCGACTGGAGCATCTGGGTGGCGTCCGCGCTCTCCCTGGTATGGCTGTTGAGTGTGATGCGTTGGGGCTAGTGCCTCGACACCTTGTAGGAGCGAGCTTGCTCGCGAAAATCGCCAACGATAACGCGGGCATTCTGGATGTACGCGGTGTCGTCGGGTTTTTCGCGAGCAAGCTCGCTCCTACAGGGGGGCTGTGGCGTTTGTAGTCCTTTTTGAAATTAACCAGGAGGTCTCTATGTTGAATAAAAACAATAAGCTGCGACATAGCATTTCATTGGCCGCCGTACTGGCCCTCAGCGGTTTGAGCGCCACGGCCTGGGCCGATGCGTACGAAGACGCGGCGAAAAAATGGATCGGCAGCGAGTTCAAACCCTCGACCCTCACGGCCGACCAGCAGCTTGAGGAACTCAAGTGGTTCATCAAGGCTTCGGAACCGTTCCGTGGGATGAAGATCAACGTGGTGTCGGAAACCCTCACCACCCATGAGTACGAGTCCAAGGTGCTGGCCAAGGCCTTCAGTGAAATCACCGGGATCAAGCTGACCCACGACCTGCTGCAGGAAGGCGACGTGGTGGAAAAGCTGCAAACCCAGATGCAGTCCGACAAGAATATCTATGACGGCTGGGTCAACGACTCGGACTTGATCGGTACGCACTTTCGCTATGGCAAGACCGAATCGATCACCGACCTGATGGCCAACGAAGGCAAGGCCTTCACCTCGCCGACCCTGGATATCAAGGACTTTATCGGCATCTCCTTCACCACTGCGCCGGACGGCAAGATCTACCAGTTGCCCGACCAGCAATTCGCCAACCTCTATTGGTTCCGCGCCGACTGGTTCGAGCGTCCGGAACTCAAAGCCAAGTTCAAGGAGAAGTACGGTTATGACCTCGGCGTGCCGGTGAACTGGTCCGCCTATGAAGACATCGCCAAGTTCTTCAGCGAAGACGTCAAGGAAATCGACGGTAAGCGCATCTATGGCCATATGGACTATGGCAAGAAGGATCCGTCCCTGGGCTGGCGCTTCACCGATGCCTGGTTCTCCATGGCCGGCGGCGGCGACAAGGGCCTGCCCAACGGCTTGCCGGTGGATGAGTGGGGCATTCGCGTGGAGGACTGCCACCCGGTGGGCTCCAGCGTGACCCGTGGCGGCGATACCAACGGCCCGGCCGCCGTGTTTGCCACGCAGAAATACGTGGACTGGATGAAAGCCTACGCCCCCCCGGAAGCGGCGGGCATGACCTTCTCCGAGTCCGGCCCGGTGCCGTCCCAGGGCAATATCGCCCAGCAGATCTTCTGGTACACCGCGTTTACCGCCGACATGACCAAGCCGGGCCTGCCGGTAGTGAACGCCGACGGCACGCCGAAATGGCGCATGGCGCCATCGCCGGTCGGGCCGTATTGGGAAAAGGGCATGAAGAAGGGCTATCAGGACGTGGGCTCCTGGACCTTCCTCAAGTCGACGCCTGAGAAGCAGAAACTTGCGGCCTGGCTCTATGCTCAGTTCGTGACCTCGAAAACCGTGTCGCTGAAGAAAACCATCGTCGGCCTGACGCCGATTCG
The DNA here is from genome assembly GCF_058793055.1 of Pseudomonas sp. MPR-R2A5. Taxonomy (NCBI): domain Bacteria; kingdom Pseudomonadati; phylum Pseudomonadota; class Gammaproteobacteria; order Pseudomonadales; family Pseudomonadaceae; genus Pseudomonas; species Pseudomonas sp. MPR-R2A5. The sequence goes on along the minus strand of NZ_JBXAFK010000052.1, from coordinate 21,882 downwards.
GGAATCCGACATCAACTCCCAGGCCATGACCGACCTGGCGCCGAAACTCGGTGGCCTGGTTGAGTTCTACCGCAGCCCGGCCCGGGTGGAATGGACCCCGACCGGCACCAACGTGCCGGATTACCCACGCCTGGCGCAACTGTGGTGGAGCAACATCGCGGCCGCCGCCAGCGGCGAGAAAACCCCGCAACAGGCGCTGGATAACCTGGCCAAGGAGCAAGACGCGATCATGACGCGCCTGGAGCGCTCCAAAGTGCAGCCGGTATGCGGCCCGAAAATGAACCCTGAGCGTGACGCGCAATACTGGTTCGACCAGCCGGGCGCGCCGAAACCAAAACTGGCCAACGAGAAGCCTAAAGGCGAGACCGTGGCCTACGGCGACCTGCTCAAGCAATGGGAGGCCGCGCGTAAATAATCATTCCGGAACACGCGGTAAAAACGGTGGAAGGGGGCTTGCCCTCGATGAGGGCGTGTCAGTCACCTATTGGTTAACTGACCCGGCGCCATCGGGGGCAAGTCGAATTGTCGCACCGCCCCTCCCACATTTGGATCTGCATATATCCGGTAAATTTCGGTCTGGTTTTGTTCTGTCTTTTGCTGCCTTGGAACCGACCGATGTTGTGGCTGGTGTACTCGGTAAAAATGTGGGAGGGGGCTTGCCCCCGATGGCGGAGTGTCAGCCAACACACCTGCCAACAACACCACCGCCTTCGAAGCCTCGCTAAAGCTCGACATCTCCCACAGGGGATCGTCAGGCCTCGGGTGGATCTGCTGGTTCCCCAACAAACCGCTTGGCCAGAAACCCATACAACAGATACCCCAGCGCCAACACCAGCATCGCGCCAAACACCGGCGCTTCCCCGCATGCGTAAATCGCATACAGCGAATACCCCACGGCTACTACGACCACCAGCGTGTTCCGCGCCTGTACCGTCGCACTGGCGCGCGCCTTGTGCATCATCACCAGCAAGCCGCTGAGGGCGGTCACGTAGGGCACCAGGTTGGTCACCACCGCCAGGTTCACCAGCTTGCTGAACTGCGCACTGGCGCTGGGCGAGATGGTCGACAAGGCGATCAGGCTTTGCAACGTCGCACAGGCCAGCAGCCCCAGCACCGGCGCATTGGCCTGGGTGACCCGGCTGAAAAAGCGTGGAAACAGGCGTTGGTCCGCCGACATCTTGGCCGTCTGCGCCAGGGTGAATTGCCAACCCAGCAGCGAACCGATGCAAGCCACCACCGCCAGCGCCATGATCAGCTTGCCCACCCAGGGGCTGAACATCTGCGCATAGACCAGCGCAAACGGCGCGGAGGAGGCGGCCAGCTCAGCGTTGGGGACGATGCCCTGGATCACCGACGTCGACAGCACATACACCACCGCGACCCCCAGCGTGCCCAGCAGGCACGCCAGCGGTACGGTGCGCTCGGGGTTCTCGACCGCGTCATAGCCTTGGGCGGCCGACTCCATGCCGAGGAAGGCCCACAGGGTCAGGGGAATACTCGCGCTGACGGCGTCCCACAGGTAGCGTCCGTGCGGGTTCCATGCCGCGGTGAACACCTCGGCCCGGAAATAGAACCAGCCGATCACGCACAGCCCCGCCACCGGAAGGACCACGCCCCACACCGTCACCACGCCGATGCGCCCGGTGATGCGTGGGCCGCCGAAGTTGGCCGCGGTGGTCAGCCAGATCAACGCCAGGCTGCCGATAAACAACGGCATCGGCCCACTGCCCAGCCAGGGGATAAACGCTGACAGATAACCCACCGCTGAAATCGCAATCGCCACATTGGCGATGATCAGCGAGAGAAAATACAGGAACGAACACATGAAGAACCCGGACTTGCCGTGGGCCTCTTCGGTGTAGGCCGACATGCCGCCGCTGCGCTTACAAAAAAGCCCGCATTGGGCAAAGCCGTAGGCAATTGCCATCGAACCGACCGCCGTGACACCCCACGACAGCAACGAAATGGCCCCCAATTGCGCCATGCTGGCCGGCAACATGATGATGCCCGAGCCCATCATATTGATCGCGACCAGGGCGGTCAGGCCCAGCAGGCTCATCTTTTTACTGGGTGTGGACATCGGTATTCCTTGGGGTTGAATAGCGAGCACTGTCGTTGTGGCGAGGGAGCCATGGTTTGGACACATTCGGCGCGTCCTTTGGCCTGCGTCAACCTCCGCGCCTGTCATACTGCAATGGACTCAGGTGGGGCGCCCCCTTGGTCGGTGGTTCGGGGCCTCGGGATCAGGCCATCGTCTGTGGCTGGAGGCGCCATTCACCTTCCAGGTCCTTGACCAAGCCACTGGCCAGGAACAACGGGACCAAACGCCTGTGCAGTGGCGGTTCGACAAACTCATTCACCGTCTCCACTGCCAGCACCCCACTCAACGGCAGCTCGGCCTTGGTGTAGGACAACCAGGCTTTCTTGAGCATCAACAGCACATCACTGCCGGCCGTGGACGCAAAGCGACGGTGGGTCGGCTTAGCGTCGAAGGTGAACGTGTGTTGCTGTTCATAGCTGCTTTCATCGCCGCCACTGGCCGCACACCGTACGCAGGTGCACGGGCCATCGCCAAATGCGCTGCGCAGGTAGGCGTTGAAGTCCACCACGGGCTTGAGTGACAGGCGCTTATCCACCTCGAACAGGTCCCCGGTCATTTTTTCGTCAGTGTTCAACGTCCATTTCCTCGCAGGTATCAGGCGGCTTTTCAAAGCGCGGCACAATAGCAGCCGGGCGCCGATTTGGGGATGATTTGCATAACAATAGATCGCGATATTCTTTTGCGCTCTTAAAAACCGCCGCTAGGCTTCATCACCTCCTCGAAAACGCGGCAGCCCTCCATGACTTTCAAACGTTCCTCCCTGACCCTCCTGGCCGCATCCCTGGCCGCCGCCGGTGCGTTACTCAGCCCCGGCGCCCAGGCCGAAGGCAAGATCAGTATCGCCCAGCAGTTCGGCATCGGTTACCTGATCCTTGATGTAGTGCGCGACCAGCACCTGATCGAAAAACACGGCAAGGCACAGGGCCTGGATATCCAGGTGGAATGGAACAGCATTTCCGGCGCTACGGCCATGAACGAATCGCTGCTGGCCGGCGCGCTGGACGTGGTGTCGGCCGGTGTGCCGCCGATGCTCACCCTATGGGACCGCACCCAGGGCAAACAGAACGTCAAGGCCATCGCCTCCCTTGGTTCGATGCCCAACTACCTGCTGTCCAACAACCCCAAGGTCAAGACCCTCAAGGACTTCACCGAGAAAGACCGCATCGCCGTGCCCGCCGCCGGCGTGGGCTTCCAGTCGCGCACCTTGCAGATCGAAACCGCCAAGCAGTTCGGCGACGCCCACTACAAGAAATTCGATGACATCTCCATCAGCCTGGCCCATCCCGACGCCACGGCGGCGCTGATTGCCGGCGGTTCGGAGATCAATTCGCACTTCTCCAGCCCGCCGTTCCAGTACCAGGAACTGTTGAACCCCAACGTACACAAGGTGCTCAGTTCCTACGACATCCTTGGCGGTCCGGCCACCTTCAACGTGCTCTACACCACGCAGAAATTCCACGACGAGAACCCCAAGACCTACAAGGCGTTCTATGACGCCCTGGCGGAGGCGGAGACGATCATCAAGGCTGACAAACCGGCGGCGGCCAAGGCGTATATTCGCGTCGAGCAATCCAAGCTGCCGTTGGACCTGGTGGAGAAAATCGTCCAGGACCCGGAAATCGACTTCACCATCGTGCCGCAGCGGACCTATATTTATGCCGAGAAATTGCATGAGCTCGGCGTGCTGAAAAACAAGGCGGCGAGCTGGAAAGACTACTTCTTCGAAGAGGCCCACGGCGGCAACGGCAGCTGAACGTCGATCCCCATTGGAAGTACGGTCAACATTGTGGGAGGGGGCTTGCCCCGATAGCGGTGGGTCAGCTACAGATAAGCTGACTGTTCCACTGCCATCGGGGGCAAGCCCCCTCCCACATTAGTGTCAGCGGAAGAATTCACCGGGTGTGGCATCGAACTGCTGCCGAAACGCGTTGATAAACGCCGAGGTGGACTCATAGCCACAGCTCAACGCCACATCTGTGACCCGCTCGCCTTGCTCCAAGGCGGGCAGGGCGCTCAATAACCTTAAACGCTGGCGCCAGGCCCGAAACGTCAGGCCGGTGTCACGCACGAACAAGCGGCTCAGTGTCTTTTCACTGACCCCCAGCTTCCCGCTCCAATCGCCCAATGTCGTCTGCTGTTCCGGGTGCAGGTTCAAACTGCGATAGATCTGGCGCAACCTGGGGTCGAGGGGCAATGGCAGCATCAAATCCACTTGGGGCGCCGCCGCCAATTGATCCAGTATCACCTGGGCCAGGCGACCATCGGGGCCGTCCTCGGCGTATTCCACCGGCAACGCGCTGAAGCTGCGAATCAGCTCACGCAACAGGCTGCTTACCTCCAGCACCTGGCAACGTTCGGCGGCCCAGGCGGTGACCCGGCAATCCAAGTAGAGGCTGCGCATCTCGGTGTGGGGGGAGCTGTACACCCGGTGCGGCATGCCCGCCGGAATCCACACCGCGCGCTGAGGCGGCGCGACGAAACGGCCGGCGCTGGTCTGGATCTCCAGCACCCCGGAAATCGCGTAGGACAATTGCACCCACGGGTGGCTGTGCCGACGGGTGAGGGCGCGATTGGGCAGCGATTCGGTACGCCCATACACCGGCCGTGGCAGGCTGGAAAGCCCGGGCACGCTGCGGCGCACGGTTTTGTCATGTCCTTTAGGCGGCATTTACTGGCTCATTGGCGTTAGTCGGTAACAAGGCGTTACGTTAGAGTCGCGGTGACGCTCTTGGCAACCCCCGGAAGATCCTGCTTATGACTCGCCCCCGTTTTCTGCCTGACAACTTCACATTGACGCTGATCGCCACGGTGATCCTCGCCTCCCTGCTACCCGCCAGTGGCCAGACCGCCGTGGCCTTCGGCTGGGTGACCAACCTGGCGATCGCGCTGCTGTTTTTCCTGCATGGCGCCAAACTGTCGCGCCAGGCCATCGTCGCCGGGGCGGGCCACTGGCGCTTGCACTTGCTGGTATTCAGCCTGACTTTCGTGCTGTTCCCACTGCTGGGCCTGGCGCTCAAGCCGGTGTTGTCGCCGTTGATCGGCAAAGACCTGTACATGGGCATGCTTTACCTCTGTGCGCTGCCGGCCACCGTGCAATCGGCGATTGCCTTCACCTCCCTGGCCCGCGGCAATATCCCGGCGGCGATTTGCAGCGCGGCGGCGTCGAGCCTGTTCGGCATCTTCCTCACGCCGTTGCTGGTGACCCTGTTGATGAATGTCCACGGTGAAGGCGGCTCTACGCTCGATGCGATCTTGAAGATCAGTGTGCAACTGCTGCTGCCGTTTATCGCCGGGCAGATCGCTCGGCGCTGGATCGGCGCATGGGTGGGGCGTAACAAGGCTTGGCTGAAATTCGTCGACCAGGGCTCGATCCTGCTGGTGGTGTACGGGGCGTTCAGCGAGGCGGTCAACGAAGGTATCTGGCACCAGATTCCGCTGTGGGAACTGGGCGGCCTGGTGGTGGCCTGCTGCGTGTTGCTGGGCCTGGTGCTGTTGGCGTCCACCGTGTTGGGCAAGGTGTTTGGCTTTAACCAGGAAGACCGCATCACCATCTTGTTCTGCGGCTCGAAAAAGAGCCTGGCGACGGGCGTGCCGATGGCCCAGGTGCTGTTCGCCGGGGCGACCATGGGGGTGCTGATCCTGCCGTTGATGCTGTTCCATCAGATTCAGTTGATGGTCTGTGCGGCGTTGGCGCAGCGCTATGCCAACCGGCCGGAAAGCATCCCGGAAATGATGGGGCAGGTGGATCCGTGATCCCATGACCAGGCGCCGACGAAAATAGCCGCTCGGTCAGCCGTGTCGACATGTGCATCAACATGGGGTCGTGGGTGGGGAATCTTTCCCGGCTGTAGGGCGGCTCAGGTTGTCGGTCAAGGGCCGCTTGAGTTCAGGCGCGCGCTGGCCGGGCACAGGGTGTGCGACAAATGCGCGCAGTGCTGCGGTGATTGACGCGACGGGGAGTCCCCCGCCAGCCGTGGCACTCGCTTCAATGGGCACCGCGCTGCATCGCTGGCCGGCGCCCAGGCGGCCTGTCACGCTGGGCGTTATTACCACCCGCGTTACCCGTGGAGGGGCAAGCTCGGCAAGCCGATGGCGTTGCTCGCTGACGTGATGGCCCTGGCCTCGCCATGAGGGATCGGACGACGAATGCCTGGGATCAGCGTCAACAGCCGCCCGAGAAACCTATAGAATGCTGGGCGGCGGCGCTCCTCCTGGGTGGCCGCTCGATCATCGCCAGAGTGCCGTACCGTTCAATGAGCCTTTCAGCCGCAACCCCCCAAGCCAATTGGCAACCGGTCATCGCCCTGGCGCTGGCCGCCTTTGTGTTCAATACCACCGAATTCGTCCCCGTCGGGCTGCTCAGCGCCATCGGCGCCAGCTTCGACATGCCGATTGCCAGCGTTGGCCTGATGCTCACCATCTACGCTTGGGTGGTGTCGGTGACGTCACTGCCGGTGATGCTGCTGACCCGCAATATCGAGCGGCGCAAGTTGCTGATCGTGTTGTTTTGCCTGTTCATCGCCAGCCATATCCTCTCCAGCGTGGCCACTGGCTTCGGCCTGTTGATGGTCAGCCGTATTGGCATTGCCTTGTCCCATGCGCTGTTCTGGTCGATCACCGCCTCCCTCGCCGTGCGCCTGGCGCCCGCCGGCAAGCAGGTGCAAGCCCTCGGCCTGCTGGCCACCGGCACGTCCCTGGCGATGGTCCTCGGCATTCCCCTGGGCCGCCTGCTCGGTGAAGCCATGGGTTGGCGCACCACGTTCCTGGTGATCGCCGCCTTCGCCGCCGCCCTGGTGTTCTGGCTGGCGCGCACCTTGCCGCTGTTGCCCAGCCAGAACTCCGGCTCGTTGCGCAGCCTGCCACTGCTGTTCAAGCGCCCGGCGCTGGTGGCGCTGTATGTGCTCACTGCCATGACCGTGACTGCGCAATTCACCGCCTACAGCTACATCGAACCTTTCGTTGAAGGCGTTGCGGGCCTGAGCGGCAATGTGGTCACCCTGTTCCTGCTGGTGTTCGGTGGTGCGGGCATCCTCGGTTCGCTGCTGTTCAGCCTGGTACACCGCTTCAACCCCCATCTGTTCGTGATCGGTGCGGTGTTCCTGCTCGCGGCGTGCCTGGCGCTGTTGCTGCCATTGAGTGGTGCGCAGTCGTACCTGGTGGGCCTGAGTGTGTTCTGGGGCATGGCGATCATGGGCTTCGGCCTGGCCATGCAGTCGAAAGTGCTGGTGTTGGCACCGGACGCCACCGATGTGGCCATGGCGATGTTTTCCGGTATCTACAACATTGGTATTGGCGGTGGCGCGCTGATGGGCAGTTGGGTCGGCAGCCAATTCGGCTTCGCCTGGATCGGCGCGGCGGGCGGGTTGCTGGCAGCGGTGGCGTTGATCGGGTATTGCCTGGCAATCAGGCGCTTTGGGCAGGGTGTAGCGCAGACGCCGGCTTGATCGCCGCGGGCGACCATTGGTCGCCTTCGAACACCCACACTGTTATTAAGTTGACGCCATTTTTTCCTGCTTTTAATATCCCCAGCCAATGATGGCATGGTGATGGCATTTGCTCGTCAGACACTGCCGGCAATCCACTCTTTAAAAGGACTTTTCCCGTGGCATTTCGCACGTTCCGAAACTGTATCGCCCTGTTTTTCATCTGCTCCGGCCTGTTTGGTTGCGCAGCCAATATCCAAAAGCCGGTTGAACTCGACACCCAGTTCTGGAACGACAAGAGCCAGACCATTGGTGTGGCCATGACTGCCTTGCCGCCCTCGGAGCTGGTGCTCGGTGGCAATCAGGGGCTGTTGGACCTGGCGATCAACAAGGGTGTCAACAGTAAACTCAGCACCCACGTCAGTACCTGGAAGCTGCAGGACGCCGCAAGTATTCCCGATGAAATCGTCGCCAAGCTGGTGGCCAAGGGTTACAAGGCCAAGCGCGTGGACGAGTCGATCGACCTCGCCAAGTTCAAGGAAACCAAATTCCGCGAAGGCTTCTTCGGCCGTGACCTGACGCCATTGCAAGCCAAGTACGGCGTGGATCGCCTGCTGTTGATCTCCTACACCGCCAGTGGCGCATACCGCACCTACTACAGCGTGGTGCCTACCAGCGTGCCGACCCCGCAAGTGGGCGGTATCGGCCTGGTGGTCGACCTGCGTGACAATCACCTGCTCTGGTACAAGCCGTTTGCCGTGACTCAGCCGGCGCAGGGTGAGTGGGACCAACCCAACTTCAGCAACTTGTCGAACGCCTACTACCAGGCCGTGGACAGCAGCCGTCAACTGGTCATCACTCCGTTCGCCCAATGAAGGTCCTGGGCAGTGCCTTGCTCATTGTCAGCGGCCTGATGCTGGGGGCGTGCGCCCAGCATCCGCTGCCTGAACCGGGCTTCAATACACCGTCCGCGCTGTCTTATATCAATGCCCACGGCGCCAAGGTCGAAGTGCGGTGGCCGGCGCAGGGCCTTGTCACCGCGTCGATGGTGATTGATAGCAAGCGCGCGGCGGACGCCGCTCAAGTCAGTGACAATGTCACCCGCAGCGCGGTGAATGCCGGGGGCGTGGTGGGGTTGTTGATCGCCAGCGCCATTAATACCCAGACCGGCGCGGGTGTGCTCGAACGCGATGCGCGCAATAGTGCGGAACACGATGCACGCCCGATGACGACGCTGCTCGGTGAGCAAAACCTGGAAGCGGCCTTTTCCCGACGCTATCAACAGACCGGCCAGGCGGCTGGCCTGCCTGCGGCACAGGGGCCGGTCAGCGCGCTGGTGCTGGTCGAACCGCAGCTGGTGCTGAGCGCGGACCGGGGCAGCTTTACCCTGGTCAACCGGGTACAGGTCCAGGACATCGCCGGGTCGGTGCTGTATCAACGGCGCATTGAAGTGGTCGGGCAGCCGTTTCGCAGCTGTGGTGCGCAATGCATCGACGATGGCCACCTGGAGTGGGCCAAGGTGAATGAGCAACTCGAAGCCTGCATTGACGAGACCATGCGCGTGCTTGCACAAGACCTGCGCGCGGGCGAGGGGGTGGATGCAGGGGAGCAGACGGTGCGTTACGTGCTGGACGGTCGCCGTGTGGTTGAACGCGGTCGGCTGTTGCCGTCAGCCGGTGTGTATCACCGGTACCGTAACCTGGATGGCGCAATCAAGTCGGTACCGATGCCATTCGAAAACATCGCGGCGCAGGCGGTTTCACCCTGACCGGGCGGGCTTAGAGCCCGCCGAGCAAGGTCTCCAGCTTTTCCTGGTCACGGGCAAACTGGCGGATACCTTCCGCGAGTTTTTCCGTGGCCATTGCATCTTCATTCGACGCCCAGCGAAATTGCGCCTGCGTCAGCCGCTGGCGCGGTTCGCCGTCGGTGCCTGGCACCAGCTTGCGTTCCAGGGTGCCCTGGTCTTCGTCGAGCTTTTGCAGCAGGTCCGGGCTGATGGTCAGGCGGTCGCAGCCAGCCAGTTGTTCGATCTGGCTGAGGGTGCGGAAGCTGGCGCCCATCACCACGGTCTTGATTTCATTGGTCTTGTAGTAGTTGTAGATGCGCGTCACCGACTGCACGCCCGGATCATCAACGCCGGTGTAGTCCAGGCCGGTGTTCTTGCGGTACCAGTCGTAGATACGGCCCACGAATGGTGAGATCAGGAACACGCCGGCATCGGCGCAGGCCACGGCCTGGGCGAAGGAGAACAACAGGGTCAGGTTGGTCTGGATCCCGGCTTTTTCCAGGCGCTCGGCGGTGCGGATGCCTTCCCAGGTGGAGGCCAGTTTGATCAGCACGCGGTCGCGGCCGATCCCGGCCTGGTCGTACAGGGCGATCAACTGGTTGGCCTTGGCCCACAATGCGTCTTCGTCGAAGGACAGGCGTGCGTCGACTTCGGTGGAGATGCGCCCGGGGATCACCTTGAGAATGCCGGCACCCACCGCCACTGCAAAGTGGTCGCAGGCCAGGCCCACGTCACCCTTGGCATGGGCCACGGCGCTGCGCAGCAGCTCGGCATATTCCGGGATGGCGGCGGCCTTGAGCAGCAGGGAAGGGTTGGTGGTGGCGTCGACCGGGCGCAGGCGGCTGATGGCTTCCAGGTCGCCGGTGTCACAGACCACGGTGGTGAATTGCTTGAGTTGTTCGAGCTTGGACGTCATGAGCGGCAGTCTCCAGAATGAGGGTTAGTGGTTCAGCGCCAGGGCGGTGTCGAGGTCGGTGATCAGGATGTCGAGGTAGCCGCCCTTGAGCGCCCCACGAATCGCCTGGACCTTGTTCAACCCGCCGGCGAGGCCGAGCACGCGGTGGATCGAGCGCAGCTTGGGCAGTGCTACCGACACCACGAATTCTTCATCTTCTTCCAGCACCGGCTTGCCCTGGGCATCGAAGTAGCGCAAGCAGATATCGCCGACGGCACCGCGTTCGGCGAGCAGGCGCAGCATGTCTTCGGTGTAGTAGTTGCCGCTGTTGCGCAGCAGCTGCGAGGGTTCCAGGTCGCCGATGCCGACAATCGCCAGGGTGATGCTGTCAAAGCGTTGCAGCACCTCCTTGACCTCTTCCATTTCGATGATGCGCTGCTTGCTTTCCACCGATTGCTCGATGCTCTGTGACGGCAGCAAAAACGCCGGGCAGTTGAGCAGGGTGGCCAGGCGTTGGGTCAGCAGGGTGGCTTCGAAGGCGCCTTTGTTGCCGACGCCGCCCAACAGTTGTACCACTTCCTGGGCGCCTTGCTTGCCCGGTTGTGCATGCAAATGGCCGACCATGGCGCGAATGGTGCTGCTCCACGACGAAATACCGATATGGTCCTGGGGTGACAGGCTGGTCTCCAGGTAATGAGCGGCGGCCGAGCCGATGGCCTGCTTGATGCTTTCATCGTTGCCCGGTTCGGTGGCTTCCACCACGATCACCCGACGCACGCCATAACGGCGCTGCAATTGGGTTTCCAGCTCCAGGTGCAGGCCTTGCAGGCGCATGACCGTGATCTTGACCACGCCTTCTTGCAGCGCCCGGCGCAGGGCGCGGCTGATAAAGGATTGGGACAGGTCCAGCTGGGCGGAAATCTCGGACTGCTTGAGCCCTTCTTCGTAATAGAGGCTCGCGATCTTGGTGATCAGGCGCTGTTCTTCGATCTGGCTCATGAAGGCCTCGGTGGTGAAATCAATGTGGGTGAGGATACCAAACCCTTACGACATGATCAGGCCGCCGTCGATATTGATTGCCTGGCCGGTCAGGTAGGCCGCGTCATCGGAGGCCAGGAATGCCACCAATCCCGCCACGTCCGAGGGTTTGCCGGCTCGGCGCAGGGGGATGTTCTTGACCCACTCGGCCATCAGTTCACCCTTGCCATAGCGCTTTTCATCGGTGCTGAGGATCTCGCCCCATACGCGGTCGTTGTAGTCCCACATCTCGCTTTCGATGATACCGGGGCAGAACGCGTTGACCGTGATGTTATGCCGCGCCAACTCCAGCGCCAGGCTCTGGGTGATGCCGATCACGCCCATTTTGCTCGCGGCGTAGTGCGGGGTGTAGATAAACCCCTGGCGGCCCTGGCCGGACGAGGTGTTGATCAGCCGGCCGCTGCCTTGCTTGACCATGTACTTGGCCGCTTCCCGGCAGCCCAGCCACACGCCGGTGGTGTTGACTTGCAGGACCTTGTCGAAGTCGGCACGGGGCATTTTGTCGTAGTGATCGATGGTGATGATGCCGGCGTTCTGTACCGACACGTCGATGCTGCCAAAGCGTGCGTGGCCTTCGCGGTAGAGCTTTTCGATATCGTCTTCACGGGTGACGTCGATGCCCAGCGCGAGGACATCGACCTGGTATTCCTGGGCCAGTTGGTCGGCGGTGAAGGTCACGCGCTCCAGGTCGTTGGAGGCCAGCACCAGGTTGGCGCCCTCCTGGGCGAAGCGCTCGGCAATGCCGGCGCCGATACCACGGCAGGCGCCGGTGATCACCACAGTTTTACCGCTGAATCGTTGCGACATGAGGGGCTCCTTACCAGCAGACAAAGCCGCCATCGACCAACAGGTCGACACCGGTGCAGAAAGACGACGCCTGGCTGACCAGGAAGATCGCCGGGCCGACCATTTCGTCCACGCTGGCCATGCGGCCCATGGGCGTGGTCTGTTCAAAGATCTTCACCTGGTCGGCGACTTCCGGGCGTGAGTTCATCGGCGTGGCGGTGTAGCCCGGGCTGATGCAATTGACCCGCAGGCCCTTGTCTGCCCACTCCATCGCCAGGCTTTTGCTCAGGTGGATCACCCCGGCCTTGGAGGTGTTGTAGTGGGCTTGCAACAGGCCACGATTGACGATGCTGCCGGACATGGAGGCGATATTGACGATCGCGCCTTTGCCCCGTGGCAACATCACGGCGGCCTGGGCCTGGCAACTGAGGAAGATGCCGGTGAGGTTGATGTCCAGGGTGGTTTGCCAGCGTTGCAGTTCCAGGTCCTCGGCGGCCTGGGCGTTGGCGATGCCGGCGCAGTTGACGGCCACGCTGAGTGGGCCGAGTTCTTGTTCGGTTCGCGCGACCGCTGCATCCAGCGCGGCGCGTTCGGTGACGGTGCCGCTGAGGGCCAGGGCTCGACGGCCCAGGGCCTGGATGCGTTCTACCGTGTTGGCAATGCCGGGGCTGCCCGGAAGATCAAAGCAGGCGACATCCGCGCCCGCTTCGGCGAGCCCGACGGCGATAGCCTGGCCAATGCCGCTGCCGGCGCCGGTGACAAAGGCCACTTGGTCTTGAAGACTAAAAAGCTGCATGAACTACTCCAATCTTGAAATCACAGTGGAACCCCTGTGGGAGGGGGCTTGCCCCCGATAGCAGTGGTTCAGTTACAGATGCATCTACTGACACTCCCTCATCGGGGGCAAGCCCCCTCCCACATTGGGATCTGTGCAGGTGTTTGGTTATGCGGTGGCCATTTCCATTACCGAAACCGGGGTGGCCTCGCCGCGCTCCAGAGTCCCCATTCGCCAAAAGCCACGACTGAAAAGCTGCATGGATAACTCCAATTTTGAAATCACAGTAGATCCCCTGTGGGAGGGGGCTTGCCCCCGATAGCAGTGGTTCAGTTACAGATGCATCTACTGACACTCCCTCATCGGGGG
>NZ_JBXAFK010000052.1:0-8611 GCF_058793055.1 Pseudomonas sp. MPR-R2A5 | reverse complement strand
GGCAAGCCCTCTCCCACATTGGATCTCCATTGTTTGTGAGGGCCGGGTTCCTAGGCGGTGGCCATTTCCATTACCGACACCGGGGTGGCCTCGCCACGCTCCAGAATCCCCATCTGCCGGCCCCGGCTCATCACCATCACGCGGTGTGACAGCCCGAGCACTTCATCCAGGTCCGAACTGACCACAATCACCGCCATGCCCTTGGCTGCCAGGTCGGCGATCACTTCGTAGATCGCTGCCCGCGCGCCCACGTCAATCCCGCGCGTCGGTTCATCGAGGATGAACACCTTGGGGTTGCGCGCCAGCCACTTGGCGATGATCACCTTCTGCTGGTTACCGCCGGACAGACTGGAAATCCGCGACTGCGGCGCACCTTTCACACCCAGCCGCGCCACCGCCGTGCGCGCGAATTCGCGCAGCGGGGCAGGGAACACCCAGCCGCGTTTGTCGAGCAAATCGGTGTTGCCATAAATCAGGTTGTCTTCGATGCGATGCTCCACCACCACGCCTTGCTGCTTGCGGTCTTCCGGTACCAGCACCACACCGGCCTGGATCGCCTCGAAGGGCGAGCGCAACTGGCATGTCTCGCCATCGAGCACCATATGCCCTTGGATGTCCTGTGCCGCACCGGCTATGGTGCGCACCAGCTCGGTCCGCCCGGCGCCGACCACCCCGGCAATGCCGAACACTTCACCGGCGCGTACGCTGAAGTCGATGCCGTGCAAGGCAAACTCGCGGCAGGTCAGATCCTTGACCTGCAACATCACGCGCTCTTGCGGCGCCTGCAACGCAGGGAAAATTCGCTCCAGGCTGCGCCCGACCATCTGCTCCACCAATTCCCGCACCGGCACTTGCGCCGTGGCATGCAGGGCGATCTGGCGACCGTCGCGCAGCACCAGCACACGGTCGGCGATGCGCGCGATTTCTTCCAGGCGATGGCTGATATAGATGAATGACACACCCTCGGCCTTGAGCCGTTCCACCTGCTTGAACAGCAGCTCGGTTTCGTCCCCGCCCAAGGCCGCGGTGGGCTCATCGAGGATCAGCAGGCTGGCCTTGAGTGTCAGTGCCTTGGCGATTTCCACCAGTTGCTGGGCCGCCACGCTCAGGCCCTCGACCTTACGCGATGCCGGCACCTTGAGCCCCAGGCGCTCCAATTGGATCTGCGCCTGGGCCTCCATGTACTCGCGGTCGACCCGCCCGTGGCGCATGGGCAGGCGGCCGACGAAGATGTTTTCGGCGATCGACAATTGCGGCAACAGACGGATTTCCTGGTGGATCAGGCCGATCCCGGCCCCCAGTGCGGCACCCGGCGAGGCTGGGGTGTAGGGCTCGCCGAGCCAGGTCATGCTGCCCCCGGCTTCGGGTTGCACGAGCCCGGCGATGATCGACGACAAGGTCGACTTGCCCGCGCCGTTTTCGCCGAGCAACGCCAGGACTTCGCCGGGGCGAATGTCCACATTGATCTGCGACAGCACCTGCACCGGGCCATAGGCCTTGCTGATATTGCGCAGGCACAGCACGGCATCGGGTTCAGCTGCACGGGTATCCAGAGCGGCTTGCATGACGACCTCCACGGCTTACGGATGCTGTTGCAGGAACGGCGCGACGTTTTCTTTAGTGGTCAGCACGGTGGGCAGCAGTTGTTCCTTGGGCACGGCCTTGCCGGCTTTCAGGTCGATGGCCGAGGCCACGGCCAGGCGCCCCATTTTCTGCGTCTGCTGGGTCATGGTCGCGTTCAGCACACCGCTTTGCACGGCCTTGAGCCCGGCCACGTCACCGTCGAAACCGACCACCACCACCTGGTGATCGAGGTTGCCGACCTTCACCGCCTGGGCGGCGCCCAAGGCCATGGCATCGGCGCGGCCGAAGAACACGGTGATATTCGGGTCACGCTGGAGCAGGTCCTGGGCCACGGCGAAGCCTTTGTCCTGGGCCCATTCGGCGGGTTGCTGGGCCACCACCTTCAGGTTCGGGAAGGCTTTCAACCCTTCTTCAAAACCTTTGGCGCGATCATTCTCGGGGGTGGTGCCGAGCTGGCCTTGCAGGATCGCGATACGGCCCTTGCCGTCGGTGATCTTGCCCACGTATTCGGCCAGGGTCTTGGCCCCGTCCACGCTGTCGCTGGCGATAAAGGTGTCTCCGGGTGCGTCGGGGGCGTTGCGGTCGACAGCGATGACCGGGATGCCGGCAGCCTTGGCGGCTTTCACCGGCACACCGGCCGCAGTGGCGCCAGCCGGGATGTAGATCAGCACATCGATCTGGCGGGTGATCAAGTCTTCAATCTGGCTGACCTGGGTCGAAGAGTTGCCCTGGGCATCCACGGTGATCACCTTGATCCCCTTGGCCTTGCCCTCGGCTTCCACCGATTGCTTGATCTGGTTGAAGAAGTCGGCCTGCAGGTTGGCCACGGCCAGGCCGATGGTCAGGTCCTTGGCCCAGGTGGTGCCGGCGGCAGTGAGGGTGGCGGCGGCGAGAGCGGTGGCTAACAGCAGTTTCTTGGGGCTGAACATGTCGGTGACTCCTGGTTTTATTGTTGGAGGGTGTCAACTGTCGAACAGGTTTAACGGGCAGTGCTGGAGCGGCGTCGCAGGGTGTCGATGGTGACGGCGAGGGCAATGACCACACCGATCACCACTTGTTGAATGAAGGGCGAAACACCCAGCAGGTTGAGGCCATTGCGCAGCACGCCAATGATCAACACGCCGACGAGGGTGCCGCCGATGCTGCCGACGCCGCCACTGAGGCTGGCGCCGCCAATCACCACGGCGGCGATGGCGTCCAGTTCCAGGCTCAGCCCGGCACTCGGTTGCGAAGAATCAAGGCGTGCGGCGAGGGTCACGGCGGCGATACCGGCGAGGGCACCGCTGATGGCGTACACCCACAAGGTAATCGCACGCACCTTGATGCCCGACAGCCGCGCGACTTCCGGGCTGCCGCCCATGGCGTAGAGGTTGCGGCCACCGGCACGAAAGCGCAGGAACACCCAGGCCACCACCAGCATCACCAGGAACAGCCCCACGGTGGCCGAGAGGAAACCAAAGTGGCGCACCGTGGCCAGGCTGGTGAACCAGTCCGGGTAGCCGACGATCTGCCGGCCTTCGGTGAGGATATTTGCCAGGCCACGGGCTACCGACATCATGGTGAGCGTGGCAATAAAGGGCGGCAGCTTGGCGTAGGTGATCAACCCACCGGACACCAACCCGGCGAGCATGCCGCTGGCAATCGAGATCGGAATCGCGAAGCCCAGCGGCACGGCCTGATCCTGATACAGCCAGCCGAGCATCATCATTGAAAAGGCCAGCACCGAGCCGACCGACAGGTCGATGCCGCCGATCACGATCACCGCCGTCATGCCAATCGCCAGGATGCCCAGTACGGTGACCTGATCGAGGATGTTCAGGCCATTGCGCAACGAAAAGAAGAATTCAGAGCTGAAGGAGAAGACCAGCACCAACAGCACCAGGCCGATCAGCGGGCCGCCGATGTTGCTGGGCAGCAGTTTCACCAGACGTGGGCGGGGTGGCGGCTTGAGTTCGGCCGGATGCTGGACAATAGCTTTGGCGTCCACAGTGTTCTCCTGATTTATTTTTTTTGGAGTGCTTTCAGGCGTCTTGAATATTTATGCGTGCCTGACTGTTAATTCAGATTCCAGTGACACCGTGTCAAAGTCAAGCGCTTAATTTTTCATGTGTGCCTCTAGGCTGGCACTTTCACACGCCACAAAGCCACGGGATAGATAAGCCCGCGTGGGATTTTGGCCGTTTGTCCGAGGGCTGTTTCCGGGGTTTATTTCATTTTTTCGCCGGTCGCTCACTTGACCTGCTGAGCGTTCGGCGTCTAAATAGAAATATATTGTCACTGCTGAATAAATATTCAAAACAGCTTTGGACACTTTTACCCCGCGTGGTCAGCCTCAAAGGAGCCGCTGCATGAATGCCTTCCAGTACGACGCCCACCAGATCAAGGAACAGGCCCGCCTGATCCGTCGCCATGTGATCCGCCTGAATGCCGACTCACCGGCCGGCGGTCACACCGGGGCTGACTTGTCGGAGACCGACATCCTGGCCACCCTGTATTTCCGCATCCTCAACACCGGCCCGGAACGTACCGAAGACCCGGAGCGGGATATCTATATCCAGAGCAAAGGCCATGGCGTGGGCGGTTTGTACTGCTGCCTGGCGCAGGCAGGCTACATCCCCACTGAGTGGCTGCCGACCTACCAGCACTTCAATTCCCACTTGCCCGGCCACCCGGTACGGCAGAAAACCCCCGGCATCGAACTCAATACCGGCGCGCTTGGGCATGGTCTGCCGGTGGCCGTGGGCCTGGCGTTGGCGGCGAAAATGTCCGGCAGCAAAAAACGCATCTATGTGCTGACCGGCGACGGTGAGCTGGCCGAAGGCTCCAACTGGGAGGCGGCGATGGCGGCGGCCAAGTACGGTCTGGATAACCTGTTTGTGATCGTCGACAAGAACAAGCTGCAACTGGCGGGGTTGACCGCCGAGATCATGCCGCTGGACCCGCTGGACGTGAAATGGGCCGCCTTCGGCTTCAGCGTCAGCGAGTGCGACGGTAACGATGTGGGCCAATTGATCGAGGCCCTGGAAACCATGCAGACCAAGACCGGCGCGCCCCAGGTACTGATCGCCCACACCATCAAAGGCAAGGGCGTGTCGTTTATCGAAGCCCGTCCCGAATGGCACCACCGCGTGCCCAAGGGTGATGAAATCAACGCGGCACTGGAGGAGTTGAACCATGGCGAGTGAACATTTGGCGAGCGTCATGGTGGACGCGTTTATCGCCGCCGTCGATGCCGGGCTGGACGTGGTGCCGGTGGTCAGTGACTCCACCTCTACGGCCAAGATCGGTCCGTTTGCCCAGCGCTTTCCCGAGCGTCTGATTAACGTCGGCATTGCCGAACAGTCCCTGGTCAGCGTCGCTGCGGGCCTGGCCCTGGGCGGCAAGATCGCCGCCACCTGCAATGCGGCGCCATTCCTGATTTCCCGCGCCAATGAGCAGATCAAGGTCGACGTCTGCTACAACCAGGCCAACGTCAAGATGTTCGGCCTCAATGCCGGCACCAGTTACGGCCCGCTGGCCAGCACCCACCACAGCCTCGACGATATCTCGGTGATGCGCGGCTTTGGCAATGTGCAGATTTTCGCCCCGGCGGATGCGCGTGAATGCCGTCAGATCGTCGATTACGCGCTGCGCTATCACGGCCCGGTGTATATCCGGCTCGATGGTAAGGCCCTGCCGGATGTGCACGATGCTGACTACCAATTCGTGCCTGGGCAGGTGGATATCCTGCGCCAAGGCGCGGATGTGAGCATCGTGGCCTTGGGCTCGGTGGTGCATGAAGCGGTGGATGCGGCCGCATTGCTGGCGGAGCAGGGCATCCAGGCGCAGGTGATCAACCTGTCGTCGATCCGGCCCTTGCAGCGCGATGTACTGCTCAGCGCATTGAGCGGCACGCGCGCGGTGATCAGTGTGGAAGAGCACAATATCAACGGCGGCGTCGGCAGCCTGGTCGCCGAAGTGCTGGCCGAAGCTGCATTGGGTATTCCCTTGATCCGCCTGGGCATTGGCGATGGTGAATACGCCGCCGCCGGCGCCCGCGAACCGACGCGCGCCTTGCATAACATTGATGCGGCTGGGATCGTGGCGGCTGCCACTCGGTTGCGGTGAATCCCATGAACAACAACACTCCGCTGATCCTGGCGCTGGATGAAGGCACCAGCAACGCCAAGGCGGTGCTGGTCAATGAACTTGGCCAGGTGATTGCGCGCGGTTCGCGGCCACTGAGCATCAGCCATCCCCAGGCCGGGTTTTCCGAACAGGACCCCCTGTTGATCTGGCAAAACACGTTGGCGGCGATTGAAGAATGCCTGGCCCAGGTGGATCGTCCGATCACTGCGCTGGCGATCAGCAACCAGCGTGAGTCGGTGGTGGCGTGGGATCGTCGTAGCGGCGAGCCGCTGTCGCCTTGCATCAGTTGGCAATGCCGACGCTCCACCGCGTTGTGCACCCAGCTGCATGCGCAGGGCCATGAAGCACTGATCCTGGAGAAGACCGGGCTGGCATTGGACCCGATGTTCTCGGCGGGCAAATTTCGCTGGATTCTCGATCACCTTGAGGATGGCCACGCCCGCGCCGCTGCCGGGCAGATCTGCCTGGGCACGGTCGACAGCTGGCTGTTGTGGAAACTCAGCGGCGGCCAGGTGTTCGCCACCGACTATTCCAACGCCGCGCGTACCCAACTGTTCAACCTGCACACCTGTGCCTGGGATCCTGAGCTTTTGCAGCTGTTCGCCATTCCGGCCGCGGCCTTGGCACCGATCCAGCCGAGCGCCGGTTTCTTCGCCGAAACGGTCGCCGTGGGCAGTTTGCCCGCCGGTATCCCGGTGATGTCGATGATCGGCGACTCCCATGCGGCGCTGTACGGGCAGGGCGGTTTTGCGCCGGGGCTGGTCAAGGCCACCCTCGGCACCGGTTCGTCCTTGATGACGCCCATGAGCGGCCCGATTGCCTCCACCCATGGCTTGTCGACCACCTTGGCTTGGCACGACGGCAGCCAGCCCACCTTCGGCATGGAAGGCAATATCGTCCATACCGGCGCCGCCGTGCAGTGGGCTTCGCGGTTGGTGGCCGGGGAGTCCCTGGACGCCTTGACCGAACAGGCCGCGCAACTGCCGGATAACGGTGGCGTGTATTTTGTGCCGGCGCTCTCCGGTCTCGGCGCACCGCACTGGAAGGCCGACGCCCGTGGGCTGATCTGCGGGTTGACCGAAGCCACGTCCGGCGCGCATATCCTGCGCGCGTCGCTGGAATCGATCGGCTATCAGATTCGCGATGTGTTCGAGGCCATGCAGCAAGACATCGGCAGCCCGCTCAAGGAACTGTGGGTGGATGGCGGCGCCACGCGCAACCGTTGGCTGATGCAGTTCCTGGCCAACCTGTTGCAACGGCCGGTGGTGCGCAGCCTGTCGCCGGAAGTCTCGGCGCTGGGCGCAGCGCACCTGGCGGGGAGGGCGCTGGGGATTTGGGCGAGTGATGAGGCGCTGGGTGCATTGGAGCGCCAGCGCGAGCGGTTTGAACCGCAGGATGACCCGGCGATGGCAGGGCGTTACACCGAGTGGAAAAACGCCCTGGCCCGCATACTTCTCTAACTTGGCATCCACGGCCTTGAGCAACAGCCGCGATTTGACGGGGTGTATAGGGATCAAAAGTGTGAGAGGGGGCTTGCCCCCGATGGCGGTGTATCAGTCAGCTCATCTGTCACTGACCCACTGCCATCGGGGGGCAAGTCGAATCGTCGCACCGCCCCTCCCACATTTGGCCTGTGCAAGCCTCAAGGGCGCCAGGTCTGCACATCCGTGGCATCCACGGCCTTGGGTAATAACCCCGCCTTGAAGAACGCATCGGCAATCTTCTGCTGCTCACCCAACTGATCCACCGTCACCGGCTGCACCTGATAACTGCGGTGCGCGTTCGCCGCTTCCACCGTGGCCACATCCAGGTTGCCCCACAACGGCCCAAGCACTTTCGCTGCGTCCTGGGGGTGGGTCTTTATCCATTGGCCGGCTTTTTCCAACTGTTCATACACCACTTTCAACACGTCGGGATGGGCCTTGGCGTACGGCGTGCCGGTCAGGTAGTAACGCTTGTAGCTGGCCAGGCCTGCGCCATCGGCCAGGGTGCGCGTCGGTAACTGGCGCTGCACGCTGGTGAGGAAGGGTTCCCAGGTCACCCAGGCATCCACCTTGTTGTTCTCGAACGCCGCGCGACCATCGGCCGGCGAGAGGTAGGCCGGTTCGATGTCCGAGAACGCCAGGTCGGCCTTGGCCAGCGCGGCAATCAACAGGTAGTGCGTGCCGGCGGCTTTGGTGACCGCGACCTTCTTGCCTTTCAAGTCCGCCAGTTGCTGGATCGACGAATCCTTGTGCACCACGATCGCCTGGGCGTTGGGCGAGGGCGCTTCCTGGGCGAAGTAGGTGAGCTTGGCCTGGGCCGCCTGGGCGAAGATCGGCACGGTGTCGGCCACGTCGGCGCTGATGTCCACGTTGCCGACATTCAGTGCTTCCAACAACGGCAGGCCACTGGGGAACTCGTGCCAGGACACATCGATATGCTCGGCTTTGAGGGCCTTTTCCAGGGTGCCTTGGGTTTTCAGCAGGGTGATCAAGGTCGAGGATTTCTGGTAACCGATGCGCAGGGTTTCCTGGGCTTCGGCGCTTACGGCGACGGCAAAAGCGAGTAACCCTAATACAGCGGTGAGGGGACGGCGTATGGACATGGCGCGCTCGATGTTCAACGAAATTGCGCCAAGCATAAAGTTCTAAAAACCATTCGATAAATAATTTTTGGGTCTGAGCTTAGGGCACTTTTATCCGCTTGCTGCTCATCGGGCATAACCCTGTAGTTATAGGGCTATTTCATAAGATCCAGTCATTAATATAAACAATAGATTTTTTATGCACATGCCTCTCATGGCCCCATCCCGCCAGATCCATTTCTGTTGAGCGCGCTTTCTGTGGCGAGCGGGCTTGCCCTAATGCCGTTCAGTTAAGCGTACATCGCCTTCTGTAGGAGCGAGCTTGCTCGCGAA
>NZ_JBXAFK010000051.1:0-56958 GCF_058793055.1 Pseudomonas sp. MPR-R2A5 | reverse complement strand
TGCGGGAATAGCTCAGTTGGTAGAGCACGACCTTGCCAAGGTCGGGGTCGCGAGTTCGAGTCTCGTTTCCCGCTCCATATTCAATGAAAACGCCGATCAGTGATGATCGGCGTTTTTGTTTGCGTGGGATTTATGCCGGCCGAAAAAGCCCGCCATCGCGGCGGCCTCATTCGGCTATCAGAGCTTCGGCAACTGCCCGATACGCCCCATCATTTCAGTAACGATCTGCAGATCCAGCAAGAACTGGTCGACCGTCTTGAACTCTTTATTGGTGTGGCCGGTGTACTTAACGTCGAGCCTGGCCAGGCCGAACTGCACGCCATTGGGTAGGTCATGCACCGAGGTTGAGCCGGCAGAGGCGCCGAATTTTCGCGGCATGTCGAGGTTTTCGCTGGCTACGTCCAGCAAAGCCTTGACCCACTCGCCCTCGGGGTCGCGGAACATCGGTTCGGTCATCAAGTAGTCCACGTCCATTGCAATGGCGTTCTTCGTGCTCCAGGCGCCCAACTTGTCGGCAATCTCGGCTTTCAGCACGTCCAAACGTTTTCCCTTTGGTACGCGTAGGTTGACCGTCAGCGTGAAGGTCTTTTCGTTCATTCCGATGAAGGTCAGTGATGTAGTCAGAGGCCCCATGAAAGTGTCCGAAAAGCCAATACCCAGTTTGCCTCCCAGGTAATCCAGCCCCCAGTTGTCGGCAGCGTAACGCGCGGCATCGGAAATATGGTTTTGCTTGAGTGCGATGTTCCCGTCCAGGCTGTGGATGAAGCCCAACATCCTGGAGACGGGGTTCACACCGGATTCGGGTTCTGATGAATGCGCGGACACGCCGGTAACGGTCAGTTGGACTTCCTTGCCGACGACTTGGGCGTTTACGTTGAAATTATCGCCATTGCGCCTCGCATATTCGTTACCCGCCTTTTGCAGGCGGGCTGCCAATTCAATCGGATTTTCCCCCACCAGTATGGCAACCGAGGTCAGCGGGATCTGGTTGGCGGCGAGACCTCCGGTCATGGAGATGATTTCGGCGCCGTCGCCCTGTGCAGTACGTCGGGCAAAGTTCGCGGTGACAGTGCCATAGCCTTTCTCGGCAATGACCACCGGATAACCGCCATCCAGAGCCACGTTGTAGTGGGGCGTAGGGTTGCGTTCAAAGTAGTAGGCGATTGCATCGCCGGCGATTTCCTCAGTGGTATCGACCAGCAGCTTGAAGCTTCTCGCCAGCGGTAGCCGCTCCTCCTGGATGACCTTCATGGCGTAGAGCGCCACCACGATGCCATTCTTGTCGTCCTCCGTGCCTCGGCCATACAAGCGGTTGCCGACCTGGGAAACCTCGAATGGGTCGAGCCGGGTGCCGTTTTCCAATACCCAGTCCTGCGGATTGGCAGGCACGACGTCGGCATGCGCGTGAATGCCCACGACTTCATCGCCGGCGCCGTTGAGCGAGACCTCGAAAACGCGGTTGTCGATGTTGCGAAAGGAGAGGTTGAATGATTCTGCCAACGTCTTGAGTGTGTTGCCCATCTTGATGAATTCGGGGTTATCGTGCTGGGCAACCCCCTCCACACGAAATGTCGGAATGGCCACCAGTTCGCGCAGGGTGCCAATGGCGGCGTCCCCGTACTTCAATCGGGCATAGAGGCCAAGCAGGCGATGAATCTGGTTTTGCTGTGCGGTGGAAAGTGCCTTGCCGTCAAGGAAACCGCTGATTGCCGCGCCGAGGTCGCTTCTCATGGGTGGGGCGCTCACGCCCAGCTGTCTCAGGAACTCACGGAAGTCAGTGGGCAATGTTTCGCTGAAGTGCGTGAGGATGGCGCGGCTTTGTTGCGGGGAAATATTGGCCTGTACGGGCAGGGTGAATGCTGCAAGGGGGACTACCAGGGCAGCGATGAGCAGGTGCTTAAGTGATGACTTCATTGTTGTGGCACTCCTATCTTCGTAGGCAGTTGAGATTGCCTGCCGAAGCTAACACCGTGAGGTAGAAGGACGGGTGCTCAAAACAAAATGAGATGTTTCCTACGAGCGTCTTACCCATGCAAAAACGCCGCTCGGTCAAGGGCGGCGTTTTTGTTTGTGCGCGGCCAGGCAGCCAGCGCGATGGACCCGCCAGGACGGCGGATCCGAGGGGGGTCAGAGCTTCGGCAACTGCCCGATACGGCCCATCATTTCGGTAACGATCTGCAGGTCCAGCAAGAACTGGTCGACGGTCTTGAACTCATTGTCGGTGTGGCCGGTGTATTTCACTTCCGGGCGCGCCAAGCCGAACTGCACGCCGTTCGGCAGCTCATGCACCGACGTCGCGCCGGCCGAGGTCCCGAACTTGTGTTCCATGCCCAGGTTTTCGGTGGCCACCGCCAGCAGGGCCTTGACCCACTCGCCTTCGGGGTTGCGGTACATCGGCTCGGCGATCGAGTAGGTGAAGTCCACTTTGACTTTGGTTTTCTTGTCCCAGGCGCTCAGCTTGTCGGCAATCTCGGCTTTGAGTTTTTCCGGCGACTTGCCCTTCGGCACGCGCAGGTTCACCGCCAGCTTGAAGGCTTTGTCATCCAGGCCGACAAACGTCAGCGAGGTGGTCAGCGGGCCCATGAAGTCATCGGCGAAACCTACGCCCAATTTGCCCCCCAGGTAATCCAGGCCCCAGTTATCCGAGGCATACCGCGCGGCGTCGGTGATGTGGTTGTGCTTGAGGGCGATCGTGCCGTCGACGCTGTGGATCAATTCCAGCATGCGCGCCACCGGGTTGACACCGGACTCCGGTTCGGACGAGTGCGCGGACACGCCGGTGACGGTCAGCTTGACGTCTTTGCCGTCGACCTTGGCGGTGACCTCGAAATCGCCGCCGTTGCGCTTGGCGTATTCAGCCCCGGCCTTTTGCAGGCTGGCGGCCAATTCGGCCGGCTTGTCGCTGACCAGGGTGGCGACTGAAGCCGACGGAATCTGGTTGGTGGCCATGCCGCCGGTCATCGAGATGATTTCCGCGCCTTTGCCTTCCCCTTTGCGACGCGGGAAGGTGGCCATGACCGTGCCATAGCCTTTCTCGGCAATCACCACCGGGTAACCGCCATCCAGTGCCAGGTTGTACTGCGGCGTCGGGTTGCGCTCGAAGTAATACGGGATCGCATCCCCCGACGTTTCCTCGGTGGTGTCCACCAGCAGCTTGAAATTGCGCGCCAGTGGCAGTTTCTCCTCCTTGATCACCTTCATCGCATACATCGCCACCACAATACCGTTCTTGTCATCCTCGGTGCCGCG
Source organism: Pseudomonas sp. MPR-R2A5 (assembly GCF_058793055.1). Lineage (NCBI taxonomy): Bacteria > Pseudomonadati > Pseudomonadota > Gammaproteobacteria > Pseudomonadales > Pseudomonadaceae > Pseudomonas > Pseudomonas sp. MPR-R2A5. The sequence goes on along the minus strand of NZ_JBXAFK010000051.1, from coordinate 53,709 downwards.
GCCATACATGCGGTCGCCAATCAGCGTGACCTTGAACGGATCGAGCTTTGTGCCGTCCTTGAGTACCCAGTTTTCTGGCGTGACTGGCACGACGTCGGCGTGGGCATGAATACCGACCACTTCATCGCCGCTGCCCTCCAGAGAGATTTCGTACACGCGGTTGTCGACATTGCGGAAGCTCAGGTTGAAAGCTTTCGCCAGGCCCTGGAGCTTGTCGGCGATCTTGAGGAATTGCGGGTTTTTGTACTGCGGCAGGCCATCCACGTTGAAAGTCGGGATTTCCACCAGCTCGCGCAGGGTTTCGAGGGCGGCCTTGCCGTACTTCACGCGGGTGTAGATACCCAGCAGGCGATGGATTTCATTTTGCTGCTCGGCGGTGAGGGGCTTGCTGTCGAGAAATGCACTGATGGCCGGGCCCACGTCGCTGGTTTTGCCCAGCTCGCCCTTGGCCAGGGTGCCGAGGAAACCACGAAAATCGGTGACGGAGGTTTCGCTGAAACTCTTGAGAATCGCCGTGCTCTGTTGCGCGGTGATGTTGGCGAAGGCGGGCGAAGTAAAGGCCGAAAGACTGGCCGCGAACAGGGTCGCAACGGCCAATTGCTTAAGTGGAAAGTGCATGGAGGGACGCATTCCTTTGCAGGTAGTGAGTAGGACGTTTCTGATCGATCTGTCAGAAACATTTCCACACACTACCATTACTCAGGTGTCCCTGGTCAATGCTGGCCAGGATGGGGCGCCGGGTACTCATCGGTGACGTTCAAGGCTCTTGCGTAGGGCCCGTCCCACAGCTGCTCATGCAGATCCCCTATACGCCTGGCCATCGTTTCACTGCGCATCACCACTTCCAGATTGCGCGAGTTATCCAGGTAGCCACCCAGCCAATTGCTGGTACCCACCCACGCCACTTTCCCGTCGATCTCCAGGGTCTTGCTGTGGATGACCCGCGCGTAGGGAATAAACCCTTGCTTGGCCTCGGGCAGGGTGACGATCTTGATCTGCACGTTGGGCAGTACCGCCAGGCTTTTCAGGTACGGCAGCTCCAGTGCGTCGGTGTTCCAGTTCGACACCATCAGCTTGATCGACACCCCCCGCGCGGCGGCCGCTCGCACGGCGTTGTCGATCACGGCGTAATACGGGCGGGTTTTATCCGGGCCGTAGGACAACGGCGCGTAGTCGAGCAACTGCACGCGGACTTCGTGTTGTGCTTCGCTGAGCAGGCGTGGCAGTTCGAGTTGTGAATCACCCACGCCCGGCGGGTTATAGCGTTGCGGGCTGGCCACCAGGTAGTTGCCGGTGCGCGCGGGTGCTGTACCGGCGGCCGGCAGGGGCACGGGTTGGTGCTCGGTGAGGGCGGCCTGCGCTCGCCAGTCCTGGTCAAAGATCGCCTGTACCTGGCTTACCACCGGGGCGTCGGTGATCCGCAGTCCGGTTTCATGGATATGTTCCAAAGAACGCCAGTCGAAATTCTGGCTGCCGATAAACGCCTGTTTGCCATCGACCACCATGTATTTGGCGTGGAGGATCCCGCCGCTCAGTTGTCCGTACGACAACACGCGTAAGCTCAGGTTGGGAATCGCGCGTAAGCGTTCCAAGGTGGAGGCTTCTGACAAGCGAATGCCTTTTTCCTCCAGCAGGAAGCGAATCTTCACGCCGCGTTTGCCAGCGGCTTCCAAGCGTTCGATGACGCTGTCCATCACCGAGCTGGGGTGATCCACCGCGTAGAACTGGCCGATATCGATCGTACTTTTGGCGCCGTCGAACAGCTCGATCCACACTGGGCCCGGCTGGCGCAGATCGGCGGTGCCCAACGCGGTATCCACCGGCACGGTGTGCACCAGTTCAAACCCCGGAATCGAAAAATCCGCCTGGACCAGCGGACTCATGAGCAAGCCGGCGAGGCCTGCGATGCGCACTTTCAAGGAGAGGGACATAGCGGTCTCGAGTCAGAAAAAGAAGACGGGCGCATCACGCGCCCGTCCCAACACTTACGCAGTACGGCTGTGCAACGCCGCAGGCACCAGATGCGGCACTTCACCCTGCACACGGGCACCGGTGGCGGCGCGAATCAGCAGGATCTTCAACTGATCGTTGATGCGCTCCAGGCTGTCCTGGAAGAAGTTGTGGAAGACCACGCAGAACAGTGCAATGGCGATCCCCAAACCGGTGGCGAACAACGCGGTACCGATGCCACCGGAAATCTGCCCTGGGTCGGACACACCCGCCGAGGCCAGCGCCTTGAACGTGTCGATGATGCCGAGGATGGTGCCCAGCAAGCCCAGCAGCGGCGCGGCGGTGGTGATGGTCTCGATGATCCACAGGCTGCGGGCGAGTGGCGCGCGGGTGGTCAGGTATTGGGTTTCGATCACGTCATCCAGGTCCTTGCGCGAACCGTGGGAGGCCTTCTGTGCCAGCACCGGCACCACCATGCTTAATGGCAGGCTGTCGCGACGCGTCAAGCTATCCGGCAAGTCGCGCTCGCTGTGCACCTGGGCGCCCAGTGCCGCGGTCAAGGCGCGTGCCTGGCGGCGGACGTAGGCGAAGTAGATGCCTCGTTCGATGGTGATGAAGATGGCGATGGCCATCGCGGCATACATCACATAGAAGGTGATGTCGTGGAGCAGGTTCATGTCCATGTTCACTTACCTCGCAGTTAGAAATTGGCTTCCAGGGACACCGTCACGGTGCGTTCCAGGCCGACGATGTAGGCCGGGTCGCCGTCGCGGAAACCACCGTAGGTGGCGGCGTTGGTCTTGGTGGTGTACACCCCGTCCAGGTACTTCTTGTCGAACAGGTTGTCGACGTTCAGGCGCAGGGTCGCGTCCTTGACCACCTTCTTGTCCACCGGCAGGTAGATACCGGCGCCGGCGTTGAACACGGTGCGCCCGGAGATGGCTTCGTCGTTGGTCAGGTCGCCATAGAGCTTGCTGGTGTATTTGCCGCCGAAGGTGCCGTAGAAGCGCCCGTCGTCATACCCGATGTTGGCTGCCAGCATGTTTTTCGGCACGTTGGCGAACTGCTTGCCGCTGGTGGGCAACAGGATCGCTTTGCCGGCGTTGTAGACGGTCAGGTCATCCTGCTGCTCGGCCTTGGTGTAGGTGTAGGAGGTGTAATAGTTGAAGTGGTTGGGCAGCAGGCCGCTCCACTCCAGCTCCAGCCCGCTGTTGTTGACGGAGCCGGCGTTGATGTCGGCGAAGTCGCCGTTGATGTCCTTGGACGACACCTGGCGATCCTTGAACTGCATGTAGAACAAGGTGGCGGCCACGGTCATGTCGTCGCCGGTGAAGCGCCAGCCCAACTCATGGTTCCAGCTGGTTTCCGGCTTGGAGTTGATCGAGTCCACACCCTTGTCGTACAGCACGTAGTTCTGCGGGATACGCATGTTGCGCGACAGGCTGTAGAACAGTTGGTCGCGTTCATCGAGCTGGTATTTGAGGCCAGCGTTGGGCAGCAGTTTGTTGTAGCTCTGGTTACGTTTTTCGGCTTGTTCGGTGAGGCTGCCGTGGTTGGTACCGTCACGCTTGACGTTCATGTACGCCAGGCCGGCCACCAGGGTCCAGTCGGGGGCGAAATACCAGGTGTCCTGTGCCCAGACTTTCTGTGCTGGCGTGACGGTGAAGCGGTCGCGACCCTGCACGGTATTGCCGTTGGCATCGACCACGGCGTCGCCGTCCGGCCAGGTGTCGGTGGGTTTGCCGTTGTTCTTGAGCGCAATGAACGGTTGGGTCTGGCTCTGCCGCGCGCGTTCGTACCAGTAGCCGAATTGCAGGCTGTGTTCTTCCAGGTCCCAGTTCAGCTTGGTGGTAATCCCTGGTCGCCACGTCTGCGTGCGCGAAGGGCGGTAGTACACGCCGGTGGTGGAGGAACCGTCGGCGTTGTATTGCGCTGCGGTAGGCAGGTTGCTCAGGTCGAATACGCCGCCAGCGTTCGAGCCACGGTTGAGTGCGTAGCTCGACGAGTTGACGCCGCTGCCGTTACCCCAGAAGTAATACGGGATCACCGACAGGGCCAGGTTATCGGCCAGTTTGAACTGGGTGTTGAGCACGCCGGTAAAGGTCTGGAACGGGTTCTGCGCCAGGGCGTAGTAGCTATTGAGCTTACCGTTGCTACCCACGGTCGGCGTGGCGGGGTAGGGGTCGTACTTAGGGCCGTTCTGTTGGAATTGGGCCTTGGTCAACTGGCTATAACTGTTGTTGTCCTGCTCGTGGTACTTGAGGATCAGGTTGGCGGTGTTGCCGTTGCCCGCATCGAAGAAACTGTTCCACTCGACCTTGTCCGCCCGCACGGCACCTGAACCACGCCACATCTCGCCTTCGGTGTGGGACACCGATAGCCAGTTGCTCAGGCCATTGACCTCGCCGGTATTGAGACGGGCGAAGGTCTTGCGCGTGGCGTTGCTGCCCATGATCTGTTTGACGAACGCGCCGGTTTCCTTGGTCGGGCGAATGGTCACGATGCCGATATTGCCGCCGCTGGAACCGATGTGCGGGCCGTCGGATTCGGCCGAGCCCTGGGTGACGAAGATCTGGTCGATGTTTTCCGGGTCGCCCAGCAGGTTGGAATACAACGCGTAGTTGCCGGAATCGTTGATCGGCATACCGTCCACGGACATCCCCACCTGATCGGAGTTAAGCCCGCGCATGGTGAAGCGAAAGCCCGAGAGGCCGGTGTTGTCTTCACTGGAGATATTCAAGCCCGGGGTGTACTTGAGCTTGTCGATCGCATTGCCGGTGGCGGTCTGTTTATCCAGGGCCTCCTTGGTCACGGTGGAGCGAGCCTTGATGCTTTCTTCCTGCACCATATAACCGCCACCGGCAGTGGCTTTGCCCTGAACCCCAATGGTCCCGACATCGCTGTCGCTGGTGTCGGCCATGGCCATGCCGTGGCCCATGCTTGCGGCAACGAGTGCCAGATGAATCCGTGTGAACCTCATCACTGTCGTCCTGGTGTCGGGTGCTTATTGCACGCTGTAGTTGAAGGTGGCGGTGAAGCGCTGCTCATTGCGCCCCCCGAAGGCTTGCTCGGGGAACGGCTTGACTTGCTTGATACGACGCAAGCTGTTGGTGGCGGCCCGGTTGAGCAACATGCTCGAGGCCTGGGTTTGCAAGCCGGAGTCGAGTACCCGACCCTGGCGGTCTACCAGCAGCCAGATCACGACCTCGCCGGTGGGGCGTTCGAGGGAGGCCTGGCGTCCGGTGGGGTATTGCTTGTAGGTGTCCAGCTCATTGCGCAAACCCTTGAGGTAACCGCCTTCCAGGGCCTGGCTGTCGACTTTCGGTGGCGCAGGCGGTGCGGGTGTCGGCGCCGCCGGGGCAATCACGGGGGGTGCCGGTTTGGCGGCGGCTACCGGTGGCGCGGTGGGCGCGGTTTTGGTGATCACCGGTTTGGGTTGCGGTTTTGGCTTGGGCTTGGGTTCCGGCTTGGGCGGTGGCGGCGGTGGGGCCTCTTCGTCCTCGATCACGGGGGGTGGCGGCTCTTGTTCCACCACCGGTTCCGGCACCACTTCGGGCTCCGGTTCGACCAATGCCAACTCGACCGCCGACTCGTCGTACACCGGCTCGACTTTCAACGTCTGGGACTGGATACCCAGTGCAATCAGCACCAGGGCGATCAGGGCCGGCACACTGCCGAGCAGCTGACGCGCACGAAACAGGACGTACATGATCAGGACTTACGCGTGGCAATGGACACGGAGGTAAAGCCACCCATACGCAGGGTGTCCATCACCTCGACCAGGCGCGACACTTCCACGCCCTTGTCGCTGTTGACGATGATCGTCGACTTGGTATCGGGCTTTTCTGCCGCCTTCAGCGCCGGTACCAGAGCGTCGACCGTAAGGTCTTTGCCGTCGAGTTGCAGTTGGCCTTCCAGGCCCAAGGTCAGGATGAATTTGTTCTGTGGCTTGAGCTGTTGTGAGCTGCTGGCGCTGGGCAACTGGGTCTTCATACCGAGCGCCGGAATCACGTTCAGGCTCACGAGTACGAAAAACACCAGGAGGAACATCATCACGTCGATCATCGGGATCAGTTCGATGTGTGCCTTGCGCTTCTTGGGTTCATCCCAGGTTCTCATTCCGCTACCCCGTTATTGAATTAGGGGCGACACGCTAGCAATGAAAAATGACCGAACGGTTAACTTTAGTTGACGTTTTGAGGGCTCTAGGACGCGTCTTACAGACGACTTACCGGTCATTTACGGGGTGTAACCAAACTGACACTCACCGGGGGCATTCTCAAAAAATTTACATCGAGGCGCCCCTGGAATGAGTAGCCAATTGCCACATCTCTCCACCTCGCGACTGCTGTTGCGAGCGCTGGAAAAAGCCCAGGCCGAGACGTTGTGCGCCCTTGCCAACGGGCCGAACGTTGCCGACAACACGGCCAGCATTCCGTCGCCGTACACGCTGGAAGACGCCCATGGTTTTATCGACGGCATGCAGGAAAAATTTCGTTCCCTGGGCTTGATTAGCCTGGGCATGCATCGGCGTGACATAGACGCGTTGGTGGGCATCGTTAGCCTGCGCATCAACGCTACTCATCACTACGGGCACTTGGGTGGCTGGGAGTCTCGGTCATGAGCGGCGAGATTGATCTTGGCCGCCGCCGGGTACTTGCCGGGCTGGCGGTGGCTACCACGTTTTCGATTCTCAGCCCGTTCGCCCGCAGTGCGGGAGTCGACTATCCGTTCACCTTGGGCGTGGCGTCTGGCGATCCGCTGCCAGATGGCTTTGTGATCTGGACACGCCTGGCGCCGTTGTTCAATGCGGTCGATGGCCAGGGTGGCTTGAGGCGTGCGGTGCCGGTGCGTTGGCGAGTGGCCAGCGATGCGGCGATGACACGCATTGTGCGCCAGGGCGAGGTGATGGCCACCGAGCGGTTTGCCCATTCGGTGCATGTGGAGGTCGCGGGGTTGGTGGCGGGCAGGCCGTATTGGTACCAGTTCGAGGGGCTGGGGGCGCAGAGCCCGGTGGGGCAGTCGCGTACGGCGCCGCCACGGGATGCGATGGCATCGGCGCATGTGGGGTTTGTTTCCTGCTCGCACTGGGAGCGTGGTTATTTCAGCGCCTATCGCCACCTGGCGGCGGAGCAACCCGACCTGGTGTTCTTCCTCGGCGACTACATCTATGACAATTCCTATGCGGCCGATTCGGGCAAGATCATTCGTCCCCATGGCAGTGGCAATGCGGTGAGCCTGACGGACTACCGCAACCGCTACGCCCTGTACAAGACCGATCCGGACCTGCAGGCGCTGCACGCCGCGGCCCCCAGCGTGGCCACCTGGGACGATCATGAGGTGCAGAACGACTACGCCAACCGCTGGTCCCAGGACCCCAGGATTCCAGTGGCACAATTTCTCCAGCAACGGGCAGCGGCCTACCAGGCGTTCTACGAACATATGCCGCTGCGCGCCAGCAGCCTGCCCCACGGCTCGGACATGCGTATCTACCGACGCCTGGACTACGGACGATTGGCGCGTTTCCACGTACTCGACGGCCGCCAGTATCGCTCCGAACAACCGTGCATCCTCGCCAATGGCAGCCACCAGGGGCATGTAGCGGCCAATACTTGCGCCGACTTGCGTGACCCAGGGCGCACGATGCTGGGGTGGCAGCAGGAGGCCTGGCTGGACCAGGGCTTCGCCCAGTCCAAGGCGCAGTGGAATGTGATCGCCCAGGACCTGCTGGTGGCACCGCTGACCCAACGCGACCTGACCAGCCACATGCCTGGGCGCTGGACCGATGGGTGGGATGGCTATATGGCTAATCGTTCGCGGATGCTGGCGTCCATCGAGCGTCATCGGGTCAAGAACCCGGTGTTCTGGGGCGGCGATATCCATTCGTTCTGGGCCACGGACCTGCATGCCGATGGCGATCGCCCGGATTCACCGGTCGTCGCCACCGAGTTTGTCGGCACGTCGGTGACGTCCGACGGGCCGCCCTATGACGCCTTCACCCAGATCCTGCCGCTGAACCCCCATGTGAAGTTTTTCGACAGTCGCCAGCGGGGCTATGTGTCGGTGGCATTGGAGGCGCGAAAGATGCTGACGAACTTTCGGGTGATTACCGATCCGCGCGACCCGGCAGCCACCGTTTCGACGCTCAAGTCGTTTGTAGTGGAGCCGGGGCGGGCGGGGGCGATCATGGTCTAGGGCGTGCTTTTATCGCTGAGTTTGCCGCTGATGCGTTGTGTCAGTTGATTTCGTAGCGAACGGACAACGCGCCCTTTTTCTCCGACAGCGCCAGGATCGTCACCTGGCCCAGCTCGCTCAACGCTTGCACATGGGTACCGCCGCAGGCATAGGCGGGCAGTTCGCCAAAGCCGACTTCCCGGGTGCCATCTTCCAGCGTCATATGGCGCGGGAAGTCGGCGGCGATCCATTGGTTGACCTGCTGCTGAATGGCTTCGGCGTCCATGGTCTGGGCCTGTTCGCCACGAATAAACGTGATCTTGCCTTCGCCTGGCCAATGGTGCGCCTTGATCGGCATCCAGCCGAGTGTTTCGCCGACATTGCCGATCAAGTGGCCGGCGGAATGCAGGCGGGTATGCAGGGTGCGACGTTGCTCATCGACCCGCGCCGTGATCGGGCCCGGTTCCACCGGCTGGTCGACATAGTGCACCACGCGATCGGCCTCTTGGGTGACCCGCACTACCTGACTGCCGCCAAGCCAGCCCGTGTCGAACGGTTGGCCACCGCCCTGGGGGTGGAAAATCGTCGATAGCAGGATGACGGCAAATTGCCCTGCGTGCGGCGTGCAGCTCAGCACTTCAAGCTCGGCGGTGAGGTGGTCGTGGGTGAAAAACAGGCGCTCGGTCATTCTCTACATCCGCATCAAGGTTCTGCGGGCAGTATAAATAGTGCGTGAATGAGTGATAATCCGCTGAATTATCAATGGACCTGTGCGTCATGAGCATCAATCTTCCCTTGCCGCTGCTGGGTGAAATGGCGATCTTCGTCAAAGTGGTGGAAGCCGGCAGTTTCTCCGCAGCGGCGCGGCAATTGAGTGTTTCGCCGTCGGCGGTGAGCCGGAGTATTTCGCGACTCGAACAGGCGCTGGCGACTCGCCTGTTGCAGCGCACCACGCGCAAGTTGCGTTTGAGCGAGGGCGGCGAAGAAGTGTTCAAGCGTTGCCAGGAGATGGTCAACGCGGCGCGCTCGGTGATGGAAATCAGCGGCCAGTTCACCCACGAGCCCGAGGGCCTGGTGCGGGTCAGCGTGCCCAAGGCGGTGGGGCGTTTTGTGGTGCATCCGCATATGCCGGAGTTTCTGCGGCGTTATCCCAAGGTGGATGTGCAACTGATCCTGGAGGATCGGCATGTGGACCTGATTGACGACAACGTCGACCTGAGCATCCGCATCACCGACAGCCCGCCGCCTGGGCTGGTGGGGCGGCAACTACTGCCCATCGAGCACTTGCTGTGCGCGACACCCCAGTATCTGGCCGAGCACGGCACGCCTGGCCATCCCCAGGATTTGTTAGGACACAGTTGTATCTACCTGGGGGAAACCCCAGGGGATTCACGCTGGAAATTTCGCCAGGGCGGCAGGGCGGTGACGGTCGGCGTGCGTGGGCGTTATGCGGCAAACCACACGGGCGTGCGGCTCGATGCCGTGTTGCAGCATGTGGGGATTGGCAGCTTGCCGTATTTCACCGCGCGGCATGCCTTGGAGGAAGGGCGCTTGGTGCAGGTGTTGCCCGCGTGGGATTTTATTGCGTCCTACCATGGCCAGGCGTGGTTGCTGCATTCGCCAACGCGGTATCTGCCGCCGAAGTTGCGGGTGTTTATCGATTATCTGGTGGCGTGCATGGCGAAGGAGCCGACGTTGAGCCCCCGCTGAATCTCTGACTCAGCGCTGTCGCACAGCAAACTGGAAACCCTGTGGCGAGCGGGCCCGTTGTGGCGAGCGGGCTTGTTGTGGCGAGCGGGCTTGCCCCGCGTTGGGGCGCGTAGCGGCCCTAATACCAGTCTCCCAGTTCTACCAGAAGAAATGCGGTGGCCTTATTGGGGCTGCTTCGCAGCCCAACGCGGGGCAAGCCCGCTCGCCACAACAGGCCCGCTTGCCACAACGGGCCCCTCGCCGTAAAAAAGCCGTCATTTAAGAAGATATTTTAATTCTTAATCATCAGTGACTTATTTGAGGGTTGAGGGGGCTTGCTCCCACATTCAGTTCAGCAGTGCCTTGAAGGATCAGTGCTTGCTCTGGTCCTGTGGCATGGCCAGCAGTTGCTTTTCCTGGTTCCAGTCGAACGGTTCGTCGTTCTGTTCGGCTTCGAAGCGACGTTCTTCCAGGGCCTGGTACAGGTCCAATTCTTCGTCGGGCATGAAGTGCAGGCAGTCGCCGCCAAAGAACCACAGCAGGTCGCGCGGCACGAGGTGGGCGATCTGCGGGTAGCGCAGGATGACCTGGCTCATCAGGTCCTGGCCCAGGTACTGGCTTTCGATCGGGTCGATCGGCAGCAGGGCGCGCAGTTCGTCAAAGCGTTCGAGGAACAGGGTGTGGCTTTCCTCGGGCACCTGTTCGGCTTCGCCGACGGCAACCAGGATACTGCGCAGGTGGTCGAGCAAGACGAGATGATCGGCAACGACGTTGGACACGAGATAAGTCCTCTAAAGCAAAAACGGGCGCAGGAGTATATAGCCCCAGCGCCCGTTTTTATATGACCGCTGGACTCAGCGGACCTTGCCCTCTGCCTGGGCCAGTTCTTCCTTGCTGAAATCATCCACGTCGATCACCTTGCGCCGTGCCGCCTCGGCGTCGCGCAGGGTCTGCGCTTCGGCCGGTTGCAGCACCCCGGCGTGCAGCGCCGCGTCGATGGCAGGCTCGCCGGCCGTCGGCTTGACCTGGCCGCTCTTGAGCGCAGCATGCAGTTTCTTTTGCAACGGATGACTGGCGCCGAGCAGGTCGTAGGCGTGTTGCAGGGCGCCTACGGGATCGTCCACCGATTGCGGGCGATAGCAGCCGGCCAGCAACTCCTCGAGCGTCGGGTCGCCCTTGGCGCGGCCGATGACCGCGGCCACCTCGGCATCCAGCGCATCGGATGGCCCCGTATGGCGACGGCCGAACGGGAATACGATCACCCGCAGCAGGCAGCCAAGCACCTTGCTCGGGAAGTTGCTCAGCAGTTCATCCAGTGCGCGCTCCGACTCGCCGAGGCTTTCTTCCATGGCCCAGGTGAACAGCGGTTCGAGGTGGTCCGGCGAATCCAGGTCGTGGTAACGCTTGAGCGCCGCCGAGGCCAGGTACATATGGCTCAGCACATCACCCAGGCGCGCCGACAGGCGTTCGCGGCGTTTCAATTCGCCGCCCAGCAGCATCATGCTCAGGTCGGCGAGCAGCGCGAACGCGGCGGCCTGGCGGTTCAGCGCACGGAAGTAGCGCTGGCTCAAACGGTTGCCCGGGGCTTTTTCGAAATGCCCGACACCGAGGTTGAGTACCAGGGTGCTGGCCGCGTTGCTCACGGCAAACCCGATGTGCTGCATCAGCAGGCCGTCGAACTCCTTCAGGGCCTGGTCGTGGTCTTCGCGACCGGCCAGGGCCATTTCCTTGAGCACGAAGGGATGGCAGCGAATCGCGCCCTGGCCGAAGATCATCAGGTTGCGCGAGAGGATATTCGCGCCCTCCACGGTGATGAAGATCGGTGCACCCTGCCAGCTGCGACCCAGGTAGTTGTTCGGGCCCATGATGATGCCCTTGCCACCGTGTACGTCCATGGCGTGGCTGATGCACTCGCGGCCGCGCTCGGTCAGGTGGTACTTGAGGATCGCCGACAGCACCGAGGGTTTTTCCCCGAGGTCGACGGCATTGGCGGTGAGCATCCGCGCACTGTCCATCAGCCACGCATTGCCGCCGATACGTGCCAGGGCTTCCTGGATACCTTCGAAGGCCGACAGCGGTACGTTGAACTGTTCGCGCACCTGGGCGTATTGGCCGGTGACCAGGCTGGTGAACTTGGCGGCGCCGGTGCCGACGGCGGGCAGGGAGATCGAGCGGCCTACCGACAGGCAGTTCATCAACATCATCCAGCCCTTGCCGAGCATTTCCTGGCCGCCGATCAGGAATTCCAGGGGGATGAACACATCCTTGCCCGAGTTGGGGCCATTCATGAATGCCGCGCCCAGGGGGAGGTGGCGGCGGCCGATGTTGACCCCGGGCGTATCGGTCGGGATCAGCGCCAGGCTGATGCCGAGGTCTTCTTCTTCACCCAGCAGGTGGTCCGGGTCATGGGCCTTGAAGGCCAGGCCGAGCAGGGTCGCGACAGGGCCGAGGGTGATGTAGCGTTTTTCCCAGTTCAGGCGCAGGCCCAGGGTTTCCTTGCCTTCCCATTCACCCTTGCAGATCACCCCGGTGTCGGGCATGGCGCCGGCGTCGGAGCCCGCCAGCGGGCCGGTGAGGGCGAAGCACGGAATATCGTCGCCACGGGCCAGGCGTGGCAGGTAGTGGTTGCGTTGTTCGTCGGTGCCGTAGTGCAGCAGCAGTTCGGCCGGGCCGAGGGAGTTGGGCACCATCACCGTGGAGGCCAGGTCGCCGCTGCGGGTGGCGAGCTTCATGGCCACCTGGGAGTGGGCGTAGGCAGAGAAACCCTTGCCGCCATATTCCTTGGGGATGATCAGGGCGAAGAAACCGTGGGTCTTGATGTGCTCCCAGGCAGCGGGTGGCAGGTCCATGGCCTGGCCGATTTCCCAGTCGCTGACCATGGCGCAGAGTGCTTCGGTGGGGCCGTCGATGAAGGCCTGCTCTTCTTCGGTCAGTTGCGCCTTGGGGTAGGCCAGCAGTTTGTCCCAGTCGGGGCGACCACTGAACAGTTCGCCGTCCCACCACACGGTGCCCGCATCGATCGCGTCGCGCTCGGTCTCGGACATCGGCGGCAGGACTTTCTGGAACCAGCTGAACAGCGGCTTGGTGAAGTATTGGCGGCGCAGGTCTGGCAGCAGCAGCGGCGCGGCGACAAGGGCGATCAGCACCCAGAAGATCAGCAGCAGCCAACCCGGTGCGTGGCTCCAGGCGCCCATCGCCAGCAGGTAAACGGCGACCACGCCCAGGGCGGGCAGGGGCGCGGTGCGGCGGTGTGCCAGGTAGGCAATGCCGACCACCAGAACCAGTATCCACAACAACAGCATATTCAATCCTCCATGAAACCAGGGGCAAAACCACCATTGAGCTTAGTCGGCATCCGAGAAAGCGCGGTGATCAGGCGTTACGAGTGGTACTGGGAACACCGTGGGATCACCGATCACCAGGCGCCGACATTTGGCCGATTCGTCGTTATCTCCATGGCACACCTGTCGTTAAACTCCAGGCTTCCCTCGGAGATCAAGCTCATGGATACGTACCTGAGTCCCAGCCGCTTCATCGATAGTGACCACCCTGCCGTGGTGGAGTTCGCCGAAAAACACCGCGGTACCCGCACGGTTTTAAGTGACCAGGCAGTCGCCCTGTATTACGCCGTACGGGAGGCAGTGCGCTACAACCCCTACACCTTCAGCCGCGACCCAGGCACCTTGAACGCCAGCTTCGCCCTGGCGGCTGGCGAAAGCTATTGCGTGCCCAAGGCCACCTTGCTCGCCGCCTGTGCGCGGCACTGCGGCATTCCGGCGCGCATCGGCCTGGCGGACGTGCGCAATCATCTGTCGACGCCGCGCCTGATTGCGCTGCTCAAAAGTGATGTGTTCGCCATGCACGGCTACACCGAGCTTTATTTGAACGGCCGCTGGGTCAAGGCGACGCCCGCGTTCAACCAGCAATTGTGTGAGCTGTTCGATGTGCCGCCGCTGGAGTTCGACGGGGTCAATGACAGTGTTTTCCATGCGTTCAACCGCCAGGGGCAACGCTCGATGGAATACGTGGTGGATCATGGGCAATTTCCCGATGTGCCCGAGGCTTTCTTCTTCGCCCATCTCCAGCAGTGTTACCCGCACCTGTTTACCGACGACATGCCGAGCCTGCTGGGCGATCTGCGCAGTGATTTAAGCCGCGCGTGAAGCGGCGTATGCTGCTGCGTTCATCCAGCCATGTTCATTCACAATAAGGCACGGTCATGCTGAAAATCTGGGGTCGTAAAAATTCATCAAACGTCAGGAAAGCACTGTGGTGCGCCGAGGAACTCGGCCTGGACTATGAGGCAATTGATGCGGGCGGGGCTTTTGGCGTGGTCGACACGCCGCAATACCGGGCGTTGAACCCCAATGGCCGGGTGCCGGTGATCGAAGACGGCGATTTTGTCCTGTGGGAGTCCAACACCATCGTGCGTTACCTCTGCGCCAAGCAGGCGTCGAGCTGGTACCCGAGCGACCTGAAGGCGCGGGCCAACGCGGAAAAATGGATGGATTGGACCACGTCGACCCTCGCCGAACCGTTCAAGAGCGTGTTCTGGGGCATTGTGCGCACGCCCGCTGACAAACAGAACTGGGACACCATCCACGCCGGGCGCCAAGCCTGCATCGATGCGCTCAAAACCGTCGACCGGGCCCTTGCCACCCAACCCTACCTGTCAGGTAATGAGATCGGCATGGGTGATATCCCCCTGGGCTGCTTTATCTACGCCTGGTTTGAAATGCCCATCGAACGCCCTTCGATGCCCCATCTAGAGGCCTGGTACCAGCGCCTGCAACAACGGCCGGCCTACCGCAAAGCGGTCATGACCGCGTTGACTTAATACTGACTATTAATACAGGTGACTGTACTTGTGCGGCGCGGGCAAGCACCATGCTTGTCATGCGCCGCCGTTGAACTACGTGGGCTGCGCCCTCATCTATTGTTCCTATTCCCTTCTTTGGTGCGTATTCCGATATGAGTTCCGCTCTGTCCATCCGGCAGCTAACCAAAACCTACGGCAACGGTTTCCAGGCCCTGAGTGGTATCGATCTGGACGTTGCCGAAGGTGATTTCTTCGCCTTGCTTGGCCCCAACGGTGCCGGCAAATCCACCACCATCGGTATCCTTTCGACCCTGGTCAACAAGACCAGCGGCACGGTGAATATTTTTGGCCATGACCTGGACCAATCCCCGGCGGCGCTCAAGCGTTGCATCGGTGTGGTGCCCCAGGAATTCAACTTCAACCAGTTTGAAAAGACCTTCGACATTGTCGTGACCCAGGCCGGTTACTACGGCATTCCGGCGAAAATCGCCAAGGAACGCGCCGAACAGTACCTGACCCAACTGGGCCTGTGGGACAAACGCGACGTGCCTTCGCGTTCGCTCTCCGGCGGTATGAAGCGGCGCCTGATGATCGCCCGCGCGCTGGTGCACGAACCGCGCCTGTTGATCCTTGATGAGCCCACCGCCGGGGTGGACATCGAACTGCGTCGCTCGATGTGGACCTTCCTCACCGAGCTGAACGAGAAAGGCATCACCATCATCCTCACCACCCACTACCTGGAAGAGGCCGAGCAGCTGTGCCGCAACATTGGCATCATCGACCACGGCACCATCGTCGAGAACACCAGCATGCGTAACCTGCTGAGCCAGTTGCATGTGGAGACGTTCGTGCTCGACCTGAAAAACAACCTGTCGGTACCGCCGCAACTGGTTGGCTACCCGACTCGCCTGGTCGACGGCCACACCCTGGAAGTCCAGGTGGACAAAGCCATGGGCATCACTGCGTTGTTCAGCCAATTGGCGACCCAGAACATCGAAGTGTTGAGCCTGCGTAACAAAACCAATCGCCTTGAGGAGTTGTTCGTGTCCCTGGTGGAAAAAAACCTGGCGAAGGTGGCGGTATGAGTTCTGAACTGCAACCCAACCTCGTCGCACTGCAGACCATTGTCTATCGCGAAGTGAAGCGCTTCACCCGGATCTGGCCGCAGACCCTGCTGCCACCGGCGATCACCATGGTCCTGTACTTCGTGATCTTCGGTAACCTGATCGGCCGGCAGATCGGCGACATGGGTGGCTTCACCTATATGGAGTACATCGTGCCCGGCCTGATCATGATGTCGGTGATCACCAACTCCTACGGCAACGTGGTCTCCAGTTTCTTCGGCAGCAAATTCCAGCGTTCCATCGAAGAACTGATGGTCTCGCCGGTGTCGCCACACACCATCCTGATCGGCTACACACTGGGTGGCGTGCTGCGAGGCTTGATGGTCGGTGTGATCGTGACCTTGCTGTCGCTGTTCTTCACCCACCTGCAAGTGCACCACCTGGGAGTCACCCTGTTGGTGGTGGTGCTGACGGCGACGATCTTCTCGTTGCTGGGGTTTATCAACGCAGTATTTGCACGCAACTTCGACGATATCTCGATCATCCCGACGTTCGTGCTGACCCCACTGACCTACCTGGGCGGGGTGTTCTACTCCATCACCTTGCTGCCGCCGTTCTGGCAGACCGTGTCCCTGGCCAACCCGGTGCTGCACATGGTCAACGCGTTCCGCTACGGCATCCTTGGGGTGTCGGACATCAAGATCAGCGTGGCGATCACCTTCATGATCGTGGCCACGGTGGTGTTGTATATCGGTTGCGCGAAGTTGCTGGTGAGCGGGCGCGGGATGCGTACCTGAGCACCGACCTGAACGTGGGGAAAAATGGGGGGAGGGGGCTTGCTCTCCGATAGCGGTGGATCGGTCAGTGCAAGGCTGACTGTCAGGCCGCTATCGGGAGCAAGCCCCCTCCCACATTTAGATGTGTGTCAGGTCTGCAATGCCAGCTCGATCAGCTCGTGCAGTTCTTCAACCGTCAGCGGTGTGCTCGAGAACAGAATACGAAACACCGTCGGTGCCGCCAGCAGGTTGATCAGGTGATCCACGCTGGGCGGTGGCGGCGTGTCGTGCGGGTAGCGATCGACAATCGCCTGGAACTGCCCGCTGAGGATGCTCACGCAGTACCCAGGCGTAGCCCGGCACTGCACATCGCGCATCATGTTGCGCCCCGGCTCCGAACTCATTTCATCCAGGTATTGCTCGGCCCAGGCTTGCAGGTCGCCACGCAGGCTGCCGGTGTTGGCCGGCTCGCTGTCGGGGCGCATGCGGGCCAGGGCCACGTCCGCGAGCAACACGGAGAGGTCGCCCCAGCGTCGGTAGATGGTTGAGGGGGTGACGCCCGCGCGCGCGGCAATCATCGGCACGGTGACACTGGAACGCTCATGGGTTTCCAGCAGTTCACGCACCGCCGAATGGACGGACTCTTGTACCCGGGCACTGCGGCCCCCCGGGCGGAGGCCTTCTTTTATCGCCATGGGTGTGACCTTAACACAAAGAATTTGCTTTAAGCCCTGATCGGTCGCACACTGCGCAAAAGCAAAATATTAGCTTTAGCGGAGCGTGCCCATGTCCAACCTGACTTCACACCGTTCCAGCCTGGTGTTCCTGGCGATCACTTTGCTGACGTTCCTGGCGGCTTCCAGTGCGCCGACGCCGTTGTATCACCTGTATCAGGAGGGCCTGCATTTTTCAGCGGGCATGCTGACCCTGATCTTCGGGGTATACGCTTTGAGCCTGCTGGTGGCGTTGCTGACCGTAGGTTCGCTGTCGGACCACCTGGGGCGCAAGCCGGTGATCTTCACCGCACTGCTCCTCGAGATGCTGGCGATGCTGCTGTTTATCCATGAAGACAGCGTGGCCTGGCTGATCGCCGCGCGGACCCTGCAAGGTTTCGCCACCGGCATGGCCACGGCGGTACTGGGTGCCGCGCTGCTCGATACCGACCGCCAGCACGGGCCGCTGATCAACAGCGTCGCGCCCTTGCTGGGGATGGCGTGTGGCGCCATGGGGTGCAGCCTGCTGGTGGAATTCGCGCCGTTTCCCACCACCTTGATCTACTGGACACTCTTGAGCCTGATGGTGTTGCAGGCCGTGTATGTGTGGCGCCTGCCGGAAACCGTCAGTCGGATCCCTGGCGCGTTGGCCTCGTTGTGGCCCACCTTGCATGTGCCGCTCCAGGCGCGCCGCGCGCTGTGGATTGCGCTGCCGGTGGATATCGCCGTATGGGCCATGGGCGGGTTCTATCTGTCCCTGGCGCCTTCGCTGGTGCGGGCGGCCACGGGGTCGACGTCCAATCTGATCGGCGGCGGGCTGGTAGCGGTGTTGACCTTGAGCGGTGCGCTGATGATTTTCAGCCTGCGCAATCGCCCGGCGGACAAGACCTTGCGCCTGGGCGCCGTGTTGCTGGCGGTGGGCGTCGCGCTGATCCTCAGTGCCGTGCACGCTGCCAGCCTGCCGTTGTTTTTCCTTGCGACGCTGATCGCCGGCAGTGGTTTTGGGGCCGGGTTCCTCGGCGCCTTGCGCAGCGTTGTACCGTTGGCCTTGCCCCATGAGCGCGCCGGCTTGATGTCGGCGTTCTACGTCCTGAGTTACCTGGCGTTCTGTGTGCCATCGCTGTTGGCGGGCAACCTGACGCGCACCTTCGGGTTGATCGCTACCACCGATGCGTATGGCGTGTCGCTGATCGTGCTGGCACTCAGTGCCTTGGCGGCGCTGCTGCTGCAGGATTACACCCGCACCAAGGCGACATCGAGCCCGTGATGCGCTCATAATCGGCGATCTCCGACCGCCTTGAGATTCAAGCATGAAGATCATCCGCAGCAAGGACTTCACCGGTAGCCGCGCCTGGGAGGCGCTGGATATCGCCAACATGAACGGCATCACCACCCGTTTGCACTGGACCGACCAGCCGTACCGCTGGCACGTCAACGATGGTGAGGAAGTGTTCGTGGTGCTCGATGGCCGGGTGCATATGCACTACCGCGACGGCGGCATGGAGCAGGTGGCTGAGTTGGCCGTGGGCGACATTTTCTACGCCGGCGTCGGCACCGAACATGTGGCGCATCCCCAGGGCCCTGCGCGCATCCTGGTGATCGAAAGCGAAGGCAGCGTTTGAGCGCATATCGGTAAAATAGATAACAGTTAGAGATATTACCCGTTATATAGATATTCGATCAGGTTCTACCATGGCCTCAACCTCATGCGAGGAAGAGGATTGCCATCATGACCTGCTCGAATACCATCAGCTACAAGCCCTTCAGTCACCTGGCCCGTCCCCGGGAAGTGATTCGCCAGTTCACCCCCAACTGGTTTGCCGCGACCATGGGCACCGGCGTGCTTGCGCTGGCCCTGGCTCAATTACCGTTCGACCTGCCGGGTTTGCGCGCCATTGCCGAAGGGCTGTGGCTGTTCACCATTGGCTTGTTCCTGCTGTTCAGTGCCCTGTATGCGGCGCGTTGGGTGATGTTTTTCCACGAGGCCCGGCGGATTTTCGGGCACTCCACCGTCTCGATGTTCTTCGGCACTATCCCCATGGGCCTGGCGACCATCCTTAACGGATTGTTGTTGTTCGGCCTGCCACGCTGGGGGAGTGATGTGCTGCCCCTGGCCGAGCTGCTCTGGTGGCTGGATGTGGCCATGTCCCTGGCCTGCGGCGTGCTGATCCCGTTCATGATGTTCACCCGCCAGGAACACAGCATCGATCAGATGACCGCCGTATGGCTGTTGCCGGTGGTCGCGGCCGAAGTGGCGGCGGCCAGCGGTGGCCTGCTGGCGCCGCACCTGGTCGACGCCCATTCGCAACTGGTGATGCTGGTGACCAGTTACGTGCTGTGGGCGTTCTCCCTGCCGGTGGCGTTCAGTATCCTGACCATCCTGATGCTGCGCATGGCCTTGCATAAATTGCCTCACGCCAATATGGCCGCATCGAGCTGGCTGGCCCTCGGCCCCATCGGTACCGGTGCCCTGGGTATGTTGGTGCTGGGCGGCGATGCGCCGGCTATCTTTGCCGCCAATGGTTTGCCCGGCGTCGGTGAAATGGCCAACGGCCTGGGCCTGGTGGCGGGTATGACCCTGTGGGGCTTCGGCTTGTGGTGGATGCTGATCGCGGTGCTGATCACCCTGCGTTACCTGCGCGCCGGTATCCCGTTCAACCTGGGGTGGTGGGGTTTTACCTTCCCGCTGGGGGTATATGCCCTGGCCACGTTGAAGCTGTCGAGCCTGTTGCACCTGGGCTTCTTCAGCGCATTTGGCAGTGTGCTGGTGGGCGCGTTGACGCTGATGTGGCTGGTCGTTGCCAAGCGCACTGTGCAGGGCGCCTATAAAGGTGAGCTTTTTGTTTCGCCGTGTATTGCAGGACTAGGGAATAAGTAAGCGCGATTAGGTAAAGTCGTGGCCTGATCAATAACAGGCCACGCAGGAACACGGACGATGAGCCACCCCTCACAATTCACCTTGCTGCGCACACGGCGTTTCCTGCCGTTTTTCATCACCCAGTTGCTGGGCGCTTTCAACGACAACATCTTCAAGCAATCGCTGATCCTGGCGATTCTCTACAAGCTCACCATCGACGGTGACCGCTCGATCTGGGTCAACCTGTGCGCGCTGTTGTTCATCTTGCCCTTCTTCCTGTTCTCGGCGCTGGCCGGCCAGTTTGGCGAGAAATTCAACAAGGATGCGTTGATCCGCGCGATCAAGATTGGCGAGATTGTGATCATGGCCGTCGGCGCGACGGGCTTTCTGTTCAATCACCTGGAACTGATGCTGCTGGCGCTGTTCGCCATGGGCACGCACTCGGCGCTGTTCGGCCCGGTGAAGTATTCGATCATGCCCCAGGCCCTGCACGACGATGAATTGGTGGGCGGCAACGGTCTGGTGGAGATGGGCACGTTCCTGGCGATCCTGGCCGGCACCATTGGCGCAGGGATCATGATGTCTTCCACTCACTATGCGCCGGTGGTGTCGGCGGCGATCGTCGGCGTGGCGGTGCTGGGTTACCTGGCCAGCCGCAGCATTCCTCGCGCGGCGGCGTCCACCCCGCAACTGCGCCTGGACTGGAACATCTTCAGCCAATCCTGGGCGACTTTGCGCCTGGGCTTGGGCCAGACCCCGGCGGTGTCGCGCTCCATCGTCGGTAACTCATGGTTCTGGTTTGTCGGCGCGATCTACCTGACGCAAATCCCAGCCTATGCCAAGGAGTGGTTGTACGGCGACGAAACCGTGGTGACGCTGATCCTTACGGTGTTCTCGGTGGGCATCGCCCTGGGCTCGATGCTGTGCGAAAAACTCTCCGGGCGGAAGGTGGAGATCGGCCTGGTGCCGTTTGGCTCCTTTGGCCTGACCGTGTTCGGCCTGCTGCTGTGGTGGCATTCGGGCGGCTTCCCGCAGAACGTCCAGGCCAATGACTGGCTGGCGGTGCTCAGCTACGGCCAGGCGTGGTGGGTGTTGTTGGATATCCTCGGCCTGGGGGTGTTTGGCGGATTCTATATCGTGCCGCTGTATGCACTGATCCAGTCGCGCACCGCCGAGCACGAACGAGCGCGGGTGATCGCCGCCAACAACATTCTCAACGCGCTGTTCATGGTGGTCTCGGCGATTGTCTCGATCCTGCTGCTGAGCGTGGCCAAGTTGTCGATTCCTGAGCTGTTCCTGGTGGTGTCGTTGCTCAACATCGCGGTCAACGCCTACATCTTCAAGATCGTCCCCGAGTTCACCATGCGCTTCATGATCTGGCTGCTCAGCCACTCCATGTATCGCGTGGAGCATCGCAACCTTGAGCTGATCCCGGATGAAGGCGCGGCGTTGCTGGTGTGTAACCACGTGTCGTTTGTCGATGCGCTGTTGATTGGCGGCGCGGTGCGTCGGCCGATTCGCTTCGTCATGTACTACAAGATCTACCGCTTGCCGGTGCTGAATTTTATCTTCCGCACCGCGGGGGCGATCCCGATTGCCGGGCGCAATGAGGATATCCAGATCTACGAAAAAGCCTTCACGCGGATTGCCCAATACCTGAAGGACGGAGAGTTGGTGTGTATCTTCCCGGAAGGCAAGTTGACGGCTGACGGCGAGATGAACGAGTTCCGTGGTGGCGTGACGCGCATTCTTGAGGAGACCCCGGTGCCGGTGATCCCGATGGCGTTGCAGGGGTTGTGGGGGAGTTTCTTCAGTCGCGATCCGAACAAAGGCTTCTTCCATCGCATCTGGTCGCGCGTCGTGCTGGTGGCGGGTGAGCCGGTGGAGGGTCCGACGCCTGCGAGATTGCAGGAGGTCGTTGGCGCTTTGCGGGGGAGTGTCAGGTAGTTCTGTGCTGGATGTACCGGCCTCATCGGGGGCAAGCCCCCTCCCACATTTGATCACGTTGTTCTGACGATCGCGGTCTAGTGTGGGAGGCGGTGCGACGATTCGACTTGCCCCCGATGGTGGTAGTGGCCTAAGCGCTGATCTTGAGCCCGACAAGCCCGCAAATGATCAACGCCACACTGGCCAGCCGGAACAACGCCATGGATTCCCCGAACAGGACAATCCCGGCAATCACCGTGCCCACCGCTCCCACGCCAGTCCAGATGGCATAGGCGGTGCCCAGCGGCAGCTCCTTCATGGCCAGGCCAAGCAGGCCGAGGCTGATGGCCATGGCGGCAATCGTCAGCACCGTGGGCAGCGGCTTGCTGAAACCGTCGGTGTACTTCAGGCCGACGGCCCAGCCGACTTCAAACAAGCCGGCAAACAATAGAATGATCCAGGACATGATGACCTCCCTTGCAAAAGCGGGGTCGTCCCCTGATGTGCGCTCGAGAGCGTCGCGAGGTCGTCCCCGCGAAGCTCGGTAGAGTGCCGAAAATGGATCAGGCGATCAAGTTTGCGGGGTGTTCTCCAGCACGCGACGGTCTTCCTTCTCGCTCATGCGGCGGAAGTAGGTCGATAGCAACGCCCCGGAAATATTGTGCCAGACACTGAACAGCGCGCTCGGCACCGCCGCCAACGGAGAAAAGTGCGCGCTGGCCAATGCGGCGCCCAGCCCGGAGTTCTGCATGCCCACCTCCAGCGCCAGCGACTTGCGTTGGGCCAACGGCAGCTTGAACACGCGGCCGGTGAAGTAGCCCAGCAGGTAGCCGAAGCTGTTATGCAGCATCACCACGGCCATGATCAGCAGGCCCGATTCGGCGATCTTCGCCTGGCTCGCCGCCACTACTGCGGCGACGATGATCACGATGCTGACCACCGACACCAGGGGCAGTACGTCCACGGCGTGGCGGACCCGCTCGCCGAGCACGCGTTGCGCGACAACGCCGAGCACGATCGGCAGCAGCACCACTTGCAGGATCGACCAGAACAACTCCATGAACGACACCGGCAACCAGGCCGAGGCCAGCAGCCAGATCAGCGCCGGGGTGAGCAGCGGGGCGAGGAGGGTGGTGACGGCGGCGATGGCCACCGACAGCGCCAGGTCGCCACGGGCCAGCCAGGTCATCACGTTGGATGAGGTGCCGCTTGGGCAGCAGCCGACCAGGATCACCCCAACGGCAATTTCCGGCGGCAGGTGGAAGGCCTGGCACAGCAGCCAGGCCACGCCCGGCATGATCACGAAGTGTGCGACTACGCCCAGGGCCACGCGCCACGGGTGGCGAGCGACTTCGGCGAAGTCTTCAAGTTTGAGGGTCAGCCCCATGCCGAACATCACCAGGCCCAGCAGCGGGACGATGGCGCTTTTCAGGCCGATGAACCAGTTGGGCTCGAGGAACGCGACAACGGCAAATATCAACACCCAGTAGGCGAAGGTATTGCCGACGAAGCGGCTCAAGGCGGCGAGTGCGCGCATGGGGGTGTCCTTTTTTATTCGATTTTTGAAATGCAAATGCGATCAAATGTGGGAGGGGCGGGGCGACGATTCGACTTGCCCCTCCCACAATTTGATCTTCACACGGCTTAGATGCCCTGCGGGGTTTCTTCGCCGCCGAGGGCTTCGATCAACGCCGGCAGGAAGTCACCGAAGGTCAGCATCATCAGGGTGAAGCTGGCATCCAGTTGGCCCAGAGCTTCTTCACCACCGTCCTGTTCCGCCTGGTCTTGCAGCAGGTCTTCGAACTTCAGGCGCTTGACGGTCATCTTGTCGTCGAGCATGAAGGACAGCTTGTCCTGCCAGGCCAGGGACAGTTGGGTCACGACTTTGCCGGTGCTCAGGTGCAGCTGGATTTCTTCGCTGGTCAGGTCCTGGCGCTTGCAACGCACGATGCCGCCGTCTTCGTGGGTGTCGCGCAGTTCGCATTCGTCGAGGACGAAGAAGTCATCGGCCGGTTTCTGGGTGGTGACCCAGTCGGTCATGATGGCGGTTGGCGCGGTTTTCACGGTGAGTGGGCGCACCGGCAGGGTGCCGATCACTTCACGCAGGGTGGAGAGCAGGTCTTCGGCGCGTTTCGGGCTGGCCGAGTTCACCAGGATCAGGCCCTGTTTCGGCGCGATGGCGGCGAAGGTCGACGAGCGGCGAATAAAGGCACGCGGCAGGAACGCCTGGATGATTTCATCCTTGATCTGGTCCCGTTCCTTTTTATAGACCTTGCGCATTTGCTCGGCTTCGATTTCCTCGACTTTCTCTTTGAGGGCATCACGCACTACGCTGCCCGGCAGGATGCGTTCTTCCTTGCGCGCGGCGATCAGCAGGAAGTCACCGCTGACGTGGACCAGGGGAGCGTCCTCGCCTTTACCGAAGGGGGCGACGAAACCGTAAGTGGTCAACTCCTGGCTTGCACATGGGCGCGCCAGTTTGGTGGCCATGGCCGCTTCCAACGCCTCGGCATCAACAGGCAGATCTTGGGTCAGGCGATAGATAAGCAGGTTCTTGAACCACATGGGGTGAGTCTCTCCTTTATACAAAGGGGGGCATTATTCTCTTGATAGCGGCTGAGGCCAACCCTGCCTAAGCCATTGGAAGCTATCAAAAAAAAGATTTAAGAAAGTGCTTGCCAGACCTGGGGTCGCTCCGTAGAATGCGCGCCACACCGAAACGAAGGGTGATTAGCTCAGCTGGGAGAGCATCTGCCTTACAAGCAGAGGGTCGGCGGTTCGATCCCGTCATCACCCACCATTCGCTTCAAGTGTTACGCGCAGCGGTAGTTCAGTCGGTTAGAATACCGGCCTGTCACGCCGGGGGTCGCGGGTTCGAGTCCCGTCCGCTGCGCCATATTTGCTTCCACTAAGGCCCACTGAACGCCTGGAAGTCACGGAAATAGCGGCCTTGAGCCGCTTTTTTCGTTTTCTGAATTCCACTGGAATCCATCTCCAGCCACGGTTTTTAAGTACACATTTAAGTACACCGCTGGCACAGCCTTTTACGATTCCTTGCGCATCAATTTTCGTATTGGTTCGTCTACCGCTGGGTTGTATTCCCCTCCTTGATGCAAAAGGAGGTGTCTGATGGCTCTGACAGATACAGCGATCAAGCAAGCCAAGCCCGCCAGCAAGCCTTATACGTTAACCGATGGGGATGGCTTATCTCTGCAAGTGCCCACGACGGGTTCGAAGCGCTGGCATTTCCGTTTCTATTGGCATGACAAGCAATTGCGTATTTCCCTCGGCACCTATCCCGACGTGAGTCTCAAGGAGGCTCGTCGGCGGAGAGAGGCTGCACGTGCGCTGGTGGCCAACAATATCGATCCCCGATCGCATCGTCGTGCCGAGCGGCAGAAAGCCTCTCGCGCCGTCAACAACACGTTTGAAGCGGTTTCTGATCGCTGGCATGAGTTCCGAAGTAAAAAACTGACGAAAAGTAAGAAGGGCAGTGCAGGGCAAGCCAACAAATACCTGAAGAAGGACATGCTGCCGTGTTTGGGCGATCTTCCAATCGCGGGTATTTCTCGTGGTGACGTGCTGGAGCTCATCAGGCGAATTGAGCGCAGAGGGGCGCTGGTCTCTGCTCGAAAGGTGCGCACATGGCTCAACCAGATCTTTCGTTTTGCTATGGCGGAAGGGCTAGTTGATGTGAACCCTGCAGCGGACCTAGATATCGTTGCCGAGACGCCGCGGCCAGTTCGCCATAATCCCTTCCTCCAAGTAAATGAACTTCCAGGATTGCTCAGGACCGTCACCCACTATGAGTGTGCAGAAAAGACACGGCTTGGTATTCGTCTATTGCTGCTGACGGGCGTGCGTACAGGAGAGCTACGGGCGGCGACGCCAGACCAATTCGACTTCGACAAGGGGATCTGGCTGGTGCCGCCGGAGGGTGTGAAGCAGCTCCGAAGTCGTGTGCGAACACAGGGAAATGAGATTCCACCTTATGTGATTCCGCTGTCTACTCAAGCAATTGCAATTGTGCAGCGGCTGATGCAGTTAAGGACGCGCGGTGCACGGTATCTGCTGGTTCACCGATACGAACCGCAGGAAATGATCAGTGAAAATACCCTTAACACCGCGATTAGCCGGATGGGTTACAAAGGGAGGCTCACCGGTCATGGCATCAGGGCCACCATCTCAACGGTGCTCAACGAGGTTGGCTTTGTAGAAGAGTGGATTGAGGCGCAGCTTTCACACGCTGATGCCAACCAAATTCGGGCTGCATACAATCATGCAGAATACGTCGAGCCGAGACGTAGGATGATGCAATACTGGGCGGACTTATTAGACGCACTAGAGGTCGGCGTTCCGCCCCCTGCGCCTGAAGCTTACATGCCGCAGATCGGCCGAGTTCCAACGGATTTTCTGAGAGCGCAGCGGGAATCTGCTGATTAGTAGTATGGAGTGCTAGGGGGTCGAGTGTTCGAATCACTCCGTCCGACCATATTTTTCAATGACTTAGCTCAATCTGCAAAGGTTGGGCTTTTTCATGTCTTGGAAATTACTCCCACATTGACTCCCACGAATTGCTTAGATCTAAATAGCTTTGCCACCTGATAGACGTGGTTTTTTTACTGCTTAACGCCCAAGTAAAGGAGAGAGTCGAGCAGGCGCTTGCTGCGGACTATTCAGGATCCCTTTACGGTAAGTACCGTGCTTGTTGGATCGCCACAAAGGACGGCGAGCGCCTCTCGGGAACAGAGAAGTGTCTAGAGCAGGATATCCACAGTTTCAAGCGCCAGCGCGGCGTGGATGAAATTGTAATTGGGCCGATCACCAGATAGCCCACCGCGATGAGGTTCTCGGACTGCGTGTCGTTAAACAGATCGCTAGCAGTTCTGACGTCATTTGGATACTGTTGAGCAAAATGCCATCAACGGGCATAGGGAAATGTCATGCGCATCGTTTCAGTTGATATTGAGCATTTTCGCGGGATTGAATCTCTTCATTGGTCACCCGCTCCCGGCATGAACTGTCTGATCGGCCCCGGCGACTCGACAAAAACCTCCATACTTGATGCGATCGAGCTTTGTCTTAACCCGAAGCCTTATACGCTGGCAGACGACTGCGATTTCTATAATTTGGACACCTTGAAACCCGTCGATATCATGGTGACGCTCGTAGACCTGCCCACGGCATTCCTGTCTGAAGAGCGTTATGGGATGCAGATGCGAGGGTGGAATACCGAAACGCTAAAAATTGAAGACGAGCCAAACGAGGGACTGCACTACGCCCTAACGCTGCGGATGACTATTGACGCATCACTCGAGGCTCG
The DNA here is from genome assembly GCF_058793055.1 of Pseudomonas sp. MPR-R2A5. Taxonomy (NCBI): domain Bacteria; kingdom Pseudomonadati; phylum Pseudomonadota; class Gammaproteobacteria; order Pseudomonadales; family Pseudomonadaceae; genus Pseudomonas; species Pseudomonas sp. MPR-R2A5. Next base: position 26,418 of record NZ_JBXAFK010000051.1, on the reverse strand, counting down.
TTGGTCGCTTTATAACGATCGGATAAACGCAGCCGAGAAAGACCCGCCCACCTTGCGTTATAAGGACTGGAAACTGCTGTCAGTTACACGTCTCGGCCCTTATGCAGAGCGACACTTGGCTTGGGGACGGTCATCTGTATTGACGCGAGTGGGGGAATCCAACAGTGGGTATTCGCTCCAGCTGGCTGATGCCGGAAGAGCTGCGAGGAAAGCATTCGGGGACACCAATCAGAATATTTTCAAGTCAGTAATCGATCGCGTGGAGATTCTGAGCAGGAAATTTTCCGTACCGGTTAGGGGGGGCTATGCTGCGGCTTTAGACGTCGATGGGGTGAACATCACCGCTGGAGGTGTTTCTCTGCATGATGATGGATTACCACTGCGCATGCTTGGCACCGGTTCCTCCCGGTTGATTGTGTCTGCTCTCCAGCACGAGGTAGGCCACCAACATATATCGATGATCGATGAGGTTGAGTTTGGTCTTGAGCCTCATCGAATCGCCAGGTTGCTGAAACTTCTGAAAACGGCTCCGGCAGGCGAAGGGGCGAGCCAGGCACAGATATTCATCACCACGCACTCGCCAGTCGTAATTTGCGAACTGAAGGCAGAGGATATTTTTTCTGTCAGGTCATCTGCTGGTGTTACCGAAGTTAAATCCATATCCGCGGCAGTACGGAAGCTAGGCACCGCACAACGGCACCTGCGAGGTGCACCAGAAGCGTTCCTCGCCAGACGAATCGTTGTCGGAGAAGGCCGGACAGAGCAAGGCATTGTTCGTGGCCTTGATAACTGCTGGGTTGAACGAGGAATGGACTCATTGGCCGCCCAAGGCGTTGTCGCGGTCAATGGTTCAGGCAAAGACAGTGCCCCGGTGATCGCCGAGCATCTTTGTGACCTCGGTTATGAAGTGTTGATGTTGCTCGACTCCGACGAGCCGCCAAACCCCGCCGCAATGGCGAGAGCACAGGCCAAAGGTGCTAGCTGCCTTCAGTGGCCAGGACAATATTCAACTGAAGAACGCCTGTTTATTGACTTGCCGTGGGACGGGGTTGAGGCAGCAGTCAAATACGCGAGTGGGTGTGCCAGCACCGACAGTATCTTGAGTGGTATTAACAAAACACTGAAAGTCATGGGCATCGAGCAAATTGGTGACCTAGCCCTGCCTCCTTGGAGAGATGAGCCGAACTTCAGACTTGCCCTGGGCAAAACAGCGAAGGAAGAAAGCTGGTTCAAGGACATCACCAGAGGGGAAGGTTTAGGGGAAATAATCGTGAACCATTTTCCTCCCAACGACGTGACGCCCTTCGCGAATATCATCTCCGATTTGCGGAAGTGGATCGATGCTTGAGTCGCCAGAGAATACGCTCAGCCTGTACATTTCTGGTTTGGAACGTGCAAGCATTGTTGCCGCAGCGGGGTGTGGAAAAACTGAGCAGATAGCGCGGGCGGTGGCTTATTCAGGTCAGCGGCGCTTAATTCTCACCCATACACACGCTGGGGTAGATGCGATCACCGCGAGACTCAACAAACTTTCGGTTCCTAGTGATAAGTTCAAGGTCGAGACCATAGCAGGCTGGTGTTTAAGGTTCGCCACTTCGTTTCCCTTACGTTCAAAAATCAAAGCTCTTCGACCGACGACTTCGGCAGAATGGAATGCCGTCTACGATGCCGCTCTGAGACTCCTTCAGACCAAGGCGGTCGCCGAAATCATTGGTGCTTCCTACGAAGGTTTGTTTGTAGACGAGTACCAGGATTGCTCACCTGTACAGCATCGGGTGGTTTGTCTTTTAGCCAATCAACTTCCCACCTGTATTTTCGGTGACCCACTGCAAGCGATCTTTGATTTCAAAGGGCAGAATCCAGTGAACTGGGGGGTGGAGGTTTATCCCGCGTTCCCGTTGGTAGCCGAGCTAAATACACCATGGCGGTGGAAGGCATCGAACAACACCCCCCTTGCTGATTGGTTACGAGATGTACGCAAAAAACTTGAAGCTGGGATAGCAGTCGATTTGAGGGCAGCTCCGGCTTGTGTCGAATGGTTCGAGCTTCCTGATAATCCAATGTATCAGCAGCCCGTCATCTATGCTCAGTGCCTGAAATCGATATACGACGGTGAGAGTGTGGTTGTCATTGGGAATAGCACCAACGAGGCAAGCCGGGCATCACTAGCTCAAAAGCTTTCAAAGAGAGCGTTCTCCACAATTGAAGCGATCAACTGTAAATCTCTGGTCAAAAATGCAAAAGCAATCGAGGGTGCTGTGGGCCAGCAGCTTTTTGGAGCGTTGCTGAATTTCGCCAGTGAGTGCATGACGGGTACTGACAAAACCCCAATGGAAAAAGCTATTGCCTCTCGCCTGATGGGAGGTCGAGCCGGGATGAAGTTTGCCCCATTGTTTCCTGTCATTGATTCGCTGATCAGCACCAACACTGGGGACGCAGCGGTAACGTTCCTGGATGCTCTCAAAGCCATGCCGGGGACATATCTGTTCAGGCGCGAAATGTTTTACTCGATGCGTTCGGCGCTGATTCTGAGGGGGACCGTGGAGGGGTATACCCTAATGTCCGCAGTCGCGGAAGTGCAGAATAGACAACGTCATATGGGGCGCAAGCTGCCGTTTCGTTGCATCGGCAGTACGCTGCTAGTGAAAGGGCTTGAATTCGACCATGCAGTGATCGTGCAGTCGGCCAATATGTCCGCGAAGGACTGGTATGTGGCCCTGACAAGAGCAACCAGAACCATCAGGATCGTCAGCTCGCAACCTGTCATTCGGATTGTCTAAGAACCATGGCTTGCAGGTTCTTTTTCGGACTGCCCTCTGTGGTCCAGCCAGTGGTACAACTTCAACGCTACGGGATTTACCAGCAGGGCATTTAGCTTAGTGAGCGCTGGTCATATCCATGCAATTGGGTGGTCAGAGCGAATGCAATTCATTGGTCCGAATGATGCATTTACGAATGGCTATGACGAGGAGGTCTATGTCTTGCAACTGAACTGAGACATTTGCAATCTTGAGCGTCATAGAGCGCAGGGCGCAAATGGAGATTACCCTGGTGCTTAGACAGCAAGGATCGCGCGATGAGATTTTGACCAGTATCCGCTTCCTTCTGCCAGCATTTCTGAATGGAATACCTTGGGAGAGCTAGGCGAGTGATTCTGACTGACAACGAAACAAAAGTTGACTTGCTCAACAATGAGGCGATCGCAACAACCATTATCGAGTTGTTGCGTGAAAAGCCAGATCACCCGGTTACGATTGGGGTTCATGGAGATTGGGGCGCCGGAAAGTCCAGTGTTTTGGAAATGATCGAGACAGGTTTTTTGGGACAGGACGATGTGCTTTGTCTCAAGTTCAACGGCTGGCGCTTCCAGGGCTTTGAGGATGCCAAGATCGCACTGATCGAGGGAATAGTTACTGGTCTGGTTGAAAAACGTCCTGCTCTGACGAAGGCTGGAGGGGCTGTTAAGGATGTCTTCAATCGAATTGATTGGTTAAAGGTTGCCAAGCGTGCAGGAGGCCTGGCTCTCACTGCATTTACCGGCATCCCAACGCCGGACCAGATCAATGCCATCGTGGGGACGCTCGAAGGAATGTTTGCCGATCCTGCCAAATTGGCGACGAAAGAAAATCTCTCGTCTGCAATCGACGGCGTGAAGTCAATGTTAAAGCCGGCTGAAACAAAAAACGTTCCGGAGGAGGTCGAAGCTTTTAGGAAGGCCTTTGACAAGCTCTTGAAGGAAGCCGGAATCAATCAGCTCATCGTCTTGATTGATGATCTTGACCGCTGTTTACCAGATACTGCTATCGAAACACTCGAAGCAATTCGTCTGTTCGTCTTCACCGCGCGCACCGCCTTCGTTGTCGCCGCTGATGAGGCGATGATCGAGTATGCGGTGCGTAAGCATTTTCCAGACTTGCCAGAAACGACGGGACCGCGTGACTACGCTCGAAATTATCTAGAAAAACTCATTCAGGTGCCATTTCGTATCCCGGCTTTAGGTGAAACAGAAACGCGGATATACGTGACGCTGTTGTTGACGGGGGCTGAGGTCGGTGAAGAGGATGCGGGTTACGCGAAGCTTATTGCTGTTGCGCGCGAATGCTTAAAACGACCATGGGAGAACGCTGGCCTTGATGCCGCGACGATCAAATCGACGCTAGGAAAGCAGGCAGAGAAAGCCAACAACGCCCTCGTGCTTAGCGACCAGCTCGGTCCCATCCTGGCAAGTGGCGCCAAAGGCAATCCGCGCCAGATTAAACGCTTTCTCAACACGCTGTTGTTGCGAGAGCGCATGGCCACTGCGCGCGGATTCGGCGACGACATCACCTTGCCTGTGTTGGCCAAACTGATGCTCGCTGAGCGCTTCATTCCGCGACTGTTTGAGCAGATCGCATTTGTAGCGGCTATCCACCCTCAGGGGCGCTGCGAGGATCTTGAGACACTTGAGAAGAGCCTTGCTGTCGATGATTCCGGTGCGAAGGTTAACAGCAAACCGCTTGGGACTCACAAAGGTAAAGACTCCAAAGCAATGGAAACCGTATTGCCCGTTCCCGAGAGCGCCGTATTTGCCGAGTGGAGCTCTTCGGGAATGGTACGCGACTGGGCGCAGGTCAAGCCCCTGCTGTCTGGGATTGATCTTCGTCCCTATCTTTTCGTGACGAAGGACAAAAAGGACTACTTCGGTCCGGTGTCGGTGTTGGGACACTTGGCGAGCGTGGTGGAAAAATTGTTCGGTGGAAAAATGATGGTGCAGGGCTATGAAGCCGAGCTGAAGCTTCTTGTACAGCCCGAAGCCGACAAAGTTTTCGAGGCAGTGCGTACCCGAATCATGGGCGCTGGTGCCTTTGAGACCATGCCGGCGGGTGTAGATGGCCTCGTCGTACTGGCCAAGGCGCAGCCTGGACTTCAAAATAAACTACTGGACTTCCTAGAGGCTCTACCGAGCAGTAAGTGTGGGCCATGGGCCGTTCGCGGCTGGCAAGGCGTCATTAAGGACACGGAGTGCGTAGCGCGCTTGAAAGCGCTGCTCACACAATGGAGCAAACTGACTGACAATCCGTTGCTGAAACAGACTGCCGAGTTGGCACTGAAAGACACGAAAGGAGTTCGGTAATGGGGACGTCGACGGCATACGGTGGTCCGGGCGGCGGTACGCCGCTGGTGCCTTCATGGTTGGGAGAGTCGCCTGCCACAGGTGAAGGGGGGGAAGCCAACGGCGTTGCACCGGCTGATGGTGTATCGCCTCCAGTAGCACCCAATCGGCCGGCTATTCCAGCTTCGGCGGATCCTCAACGTTTTTCTGGAGCACGAAATAGCTTTACCCGTTTTGCCGGGTCGGGTGGTACTGACCGCGCTAGCCTCGGACGCGCTGTCTCGCGCTACGTTTCCACATCCTCGGGAGGCGCACGGCAAGCGGCACAGCGCATGGGGGCTTCACGCGGCGCCGGAGCTAGATTGCTGGGTTTTTTGGCAGATGCGCAAACCCGTGGTGTGCGTGAAGCTCTACGCTCGTTGGATCTTGAGTCACTCGCAGGACGTCCTATAGCAGAGATCTTCGTCGGTTTGGCCGACTACATTTGTCCTGGGGCCGGTACCGTCGACGAAGGTATCGCGCGTGAGGCGTACATCGAAACAATCATTGAATTAACCACCGAGGGGCTAACGGACCTTTCAACCTTCACTCCTGACCAAATGCAAACAGTGTTCGAGCTGTATGCAACACACGCCATTGAAGCGAGAATCTGCAACGACATCGGCACGAAGGCGGTGACGATGCCAACAAGCGCGCAGGCGGCACACCGCGTGGAAGCCCAACTACGCGATTTCATTCGAGGGGGTGTTAGCGATGCGCTCACGAGGGCGCGTAGCGATTCTCCACATTTGACCCCGGAGCGCATCCAGTCATTCGTGGACACTGTGTACGAGTCCGCGTTCGCTATCCTACAATCGCTCGGTGATGCAGAGGCGGACCAATGAAACGACAACTCATTGCTGGTCGTCTCGGACTTGACGACGATACCGACATTCCTATGGGCGCGGACGAACAGCGGACCTTGCTGCAGATGGTTGTGGGGGATAAGTTGCTTGATCACGGCATTGGAAGTGCCCTGACGAGTTTGAAGAAACTGGGCATTTTCCCATCGGAGATTGGCATTGATCTGCTGGTGCTCGCAGCGCACGTCCATGCGGCCGACACCCGTATATCTCGTGTTGAACAGTCGCAGGACTCGTGGACGCGGGAAATCCGCCTGGTCATTCCAGTTAGCGAACCAGAGCGCTGGACTGGCGCAGTTCTAACTCTGACGAAAATATTGAATTTCTTGACCGGCGACCGCTGGACAATCGGATTTCGGGCGCGGCCGCCCAAGTTCGCTCTCATCGCGCAAGAAGCACCTCCTACCTTGATCGCACCACCGTTCGACTCCGTGAGTTTGTTCTCAGGTGGCCTGGATAGTTTGATTGGCGCAATTGATCTTTTGGAGGCCGGAGCGACACCACTCCTGGTCAGTCACTTTGGTGAAAGCGCAACCAGCGATGCTCAAAGTAAGCTTTTCGGTGTATTAAAGAAACACTACAACAAGTCGTCATTTGAGCGTTTGCGCGTGGGCATGACATTCGACGATGGGTTGGTTGAGAATGTCGGATCTGAGAACAGCACGCGGGGCCGTTCATTTCTGTTCTTCGCACTGGGTGTGTTTGCTGGAACCGGTCTGGATAAGACCTTCGTACTGCAGGTGCCTGAGAACGGGCTGATTGCGTTGAACGTTCCTCTTGACCCATTGCGCCTAGGTTCGAACAGCACACGCACCACTCATCCCTACTATATGGCGCGTTGGAACGAGCTGCTTGTTGAGCTGGATATCAACGGACGTATCGGTAACCCTTGCTGGGACAAAACCAAAGGGGAAATGGCATCAAATTGCCGTAATCAGCCATTGCTGACCCAACTCGCACCGGATTCGCTGTCGTGCTCATCGCCGACAAAAGGACGCTGGCAGGGTTTAGGTATTGAGCATTGCGGGTACTGTTTGCCCTGTTTGATTCGACGTGCCGCATTGGATGGCGCATGGGGAGTGGGAGTGGACAATACGACCTATACGGTGCCCGATCTTCGCGCCGATATCCTGGACACCCGTGAGTCTACGGGCAAGCAAGTAAGGTCTTTTCAGTACGCGATCGAACGTCTGCGTGGGCAGCCACAACTCGCAAACCTCCTAATTCATAAGCCGGGCTCGCTCGTCGACGAGGTTGCGCACCTCGATCAGCTCGCCGATGTTTACCGTCGAGGCCTTGAAGAAGTTGCTCGGCTGATTGATGGCGTTGAGACGAGGCCACGCTGATGTCGGGATCGGATAGAAAAGCTACAGCTGGCCTTGTCGATTTTCACTGTCATTTGGATCTGTACCCGGATCATCCTGGCGCGGTTCAAGAGGCGGAGAATGCGGGAGTGTTCACGTTGGCCGTGACGACGACTCCGCGAGCGTGGCCACGGAATCATGAGCTCGCCCAGCGCACGCGTTACGTGCGCGCCGCGCTGGGACTTCATCCGCAGTTGGTTGAGGAAAGATTTGGCGAGCTCAATCTGTGGGATCGATATCTGCCAGAGACGCGTTATGTTGGGGAGGTAGGCCTAGATGCGGGGCCGCGCTTCTACAAGTCATTTGATCTGCAGAAGCAAGTCTTTCAGCATGTTCTGCAGCGCTGCGCGGAAGCAGGGGGCAAGATCATCACGGTCCACAGCGTCCGATCGGCTAAGATCGTACTCGATCACATCGAGTCCTATTTGCCACCACTACGAGGAAAAGTGGTACTCCACTGGTTTACGGGCACGAAATCGGAGGCTGCACGCGCGCTCGAACTGGGATGCTATTTCTCGATAAACGCCGCGATGCTGGAAAACCCGAGACACGTGACCGTGGTCTCCACGATCCCGATAAACAGATTGTTAACGGAAACAGATGGACCTTTTACCAAGACCGGTTCGAGGTCTTCTAAGCCAGCAGATGTTGAGGTGGTTGTTGAAAAGCTCGCGCGCCTGCATAACGTTGCACCTGTCATGATCGCAGCGACCGTACGGGATAACCTACGCACCTTGTTAGAACACAGGGGATAGAGAGGAATCTACGATGCACTGATGGGGCTGGATCTGTTTTCGCGACCAATCTCTCTTACTATCAATTGTTTAAAAGATGAGGATTGCGGCAATGCCACTCACAGAAAAAGACGTTGCAGATATGAAAACGCTGATCAAGGACCGAGTAGCGAACTACCCTAGACTAAACGAAATGGTTGCTGAGGGGTTGCTGATCTATAAAGCCGGCTGGTATGAGGCGACGAGCAAGGAGGCTTATGACGCCATCATTCAGTACGCCACCTCGATTCGAGTAAGCAAAGAAGGGAAGGCACAGATTAAGATCGCACGCGAAAGTAAAAGGTTGAAGGCTATAGCAGCAAAGTTGTGACTGCGACAGGGGGCTGTGTCTTTCTTTCTAAGCCTCGCGATAAATACATATTCATCCATCATCAAGTGCGAGAAATGGGTTATCTGGCGGTATCAATTCTAAAAGTGACATTGGTTCCGCAATCAAGTAACCCTTCAAGGTTGTTTTCTTCCTGGGACCTTGCACTTTACACGTCCAGATATTCAATCCGTCACCACGCTTTCTGTGGACCTTCCGTTTCTCAAACTGCTTCTGCGCCCAACGCCATTCTTCAATCTCTTGATCGACCCCTTTGGCTATGCCAGGAAACTCCTGGACATAACGTTGGAAGAGGCCTGGCGTCACGAGAAACACAGTACCGCTCACCGTGTGGATTTTAGCCTTGCTGTCGTTGATGATCAGCTTGTGGCTCTGGATGCCTGCCTTGACCCAATTCAGGAATGCCTGGCCAGGGTTGTCCGAAGGGCGGCTTGAGACTTCGAGAGCATTTTCTGGTGGCGGATCACATACCTCGGGTTCTCCCATTTCGAACATATCCAGCAATGTTCCGAGGTAGTCGGAATCCTCCATCGCCATAGGATCTTCCACCGAAGGCTTTTGATGCGATCCTGTACTGACAGTCTCAGGCGTTGCTGGGGATGCCTGAGCGTCACTCGGATGGTCATCGGCTGCCACGCTCACCGTTCCGCTGAAAGCCTCGGGGCGGTCTGCGCTCCCCCAAATCAGTGCCGGTTGAAGGCGCAGAAAGGTGAAGGTCTGCTGCCAGTTTCCCTGTGCCACGAGCGCAGTCCAGATAGCTTTGCCTTCTGGGGTGGACTCAACCAACCCATGGGATTGCAGTTCGTCGAACACGGCAATGTTGGAGGAGGGAATGCCCTCAATCGATTGCGACAGCAGATAGGCTCGCAGCTTGTCCGTGACCGTCTTGCTGACCAGCCACAGGGCGTCCTGGGTCAGCCAACCCGCGGCACCTGGCTGGTTGAGTTTCAGCTCATGTTGAACCAGATGACGCAATCCGCTGATCAAGTGGTGTTGCAGCGAATGAATCGGCGCTTGCAGCGCCTTGCTAGGATTACCGCCGATGTTCTGCGCGGTGGAGACGCGGTCGGCCTGCATCACCAACTCACCGAGCACGCCGGAACGGTCGTATTGTCCCGCTAGGACATACAGCAGGCTGGCCCAGAGCGACGGAAATCCACTGAGCCAGTCCAGGATCGGGCGGTCGAGAATCTGGGTGTAGAGCAAACCTGCGGCAGCCCCGTGCAGGTGGTAGTCACGACCCTTGAGGTAACGAAAACGGTAGGGCTCATCCAGGGGACCCTGCCAAGGATGCCAAAGACGGCCATCTTGGCGTTCAACCAGCAGGTCCACGGCGATCTTGCCGATGTCATGCAGCAGGGCGCCATAGGCGATGCCCGCCGACCAGGCGTCAGTTTGGGCGACCTGGTCTTCGGGCGCGGCGCCGCTGGGAAGCAGATACGACTGACGCAGTTTCAAACTGCAAGCGACCAGCTCCAGGCCATGGTCGAGCATGCCGCCGAGATACGCATGATGGTGCGTCTCGCTGGCCGGGAGTTGTTGGACCTGTTCGGCGTAGCGATGGATCGGATTTAAATAGAGCTGGCTGAACTGCGCGTGGGAGAGGGCGGTGTACTGCCAGATGCGATCGAGCAGCTGACGGCGGTGCTCCGCGGCTAACAAGCTGTGAGCCGACTCGATGGGCAGGTAACCTTCGGCGACGCTCACGGTCGGTGGCGGAGGGGGCTTCTGCCCTTTGCGGCGAAACAGGCTGAGCATCGTGACCTCCAGGAAGTGGCTGGGTCAGTGGCCTTTTAGCCTTTTCGGATAGGGCTCTTACCCTTGCCCCCCCATTCCTTTCCAACCTTTACCGTCCTTTTGGCGCGTGTCCCTTTGCGCGGCAATCGGAATATGGATACGGCTCGACATCGTTTTGTTGGAGGGGTGGTACGGAAAAGGGAAGAGTCGGTACGATTCGGTGTGAGTTTTCTAGGGTCTAACCATGAACCTCACTGACGCCACGCTCGTGCTGCTGCTCGCGGCACGTATCCATGGGACCGACGAAGCCGTCCGGGCCTCGGCGAAGAGCGTGGTCAAGAAGTTGCCGCGCAGTAAACGCGATCTGATCTACAAGGTGATCGACAGCCGAAGCCGCTCGATCTGGTGGAATTCTGGCGCAGCAGTAGAGCTGTCCTTGTCGGTAGTCAAACAAACTTATGTCGAGTGGGGCAAATCTGGCTTTTTTCTTCCTGGTAAATTTGAAATACGAACTGTGGGGGAGGGCGTTTTATCGATGTCTTCAACAGCGTACGTGAATAAAGATATTCATTTCTGACGGTCACTTCTTCGCGACTTTCCGAGCATGCGCCGCTTTTGTTTTTCCAGGAAAAACATCACCTCAAGCTTCAGACCATCGGGGTCGAGGAAATAGACCGCATAGTAGCCCTCGCCATAGTCCGGATAATCAGCGGGTGCGTCGACAATCGTAATCCCCTGATCCAGCAGGAACGCGTAGAGCGCGTCGACGTCCTCACGCGCGGCCAGCTCGAACGCATAGTGGTGATAGCCCACATCGCCGGTCCGGTGCTTATGTTTGCGACCCTGGGCATCGGCTTCGGTGATCCAGAACATGGTTTCGCCGTTGGTCCAGCCAATAACCCGGTCGAACTCCCACTCGATGGTGAATCCCAGGAAACCGAGTACCTGATCGTAGAACGCCCTGGAGCGTTCCAGATCACTGACACGAATGGCCAAGTGATCGATCCCGATGACGTTCACCATGTCAGGTCTCCTCGATTTCGGTTTCCAGGGACAAAGGGCTGCATTGAAACTCAGAACGGTGCGTCGATATCGACCACGACAATCAGCTTGTGGTTGACGAACTCCTTGAGCCCCAGCCCGATCAGCTCGCGGCCATACCCCGAGCGGCGCACGCCACCGAAAGGCAGATCGGCTTCGACCTTGGTCGGGTGGTTGACGAACACCATACCCGTGGAGATTTTCTTCGCGACTTCTGCGCCATGCGCCGTATCCGAGGTGAACACCGAACCGCCGAGGCCGAAGGGCGAGTCGTTGGCAATGCGCACCGCATCGTCTTCATCCTTGGCGCGGAACACCAGGGAAACCGGGCCAAAAAACTCCCAGTAGCGAGCGGGGTTGTCCTCAGCGACATCGGTCAGGATCGTCGGCTGCACGAATGCCCCTTCGACCGGCACGGGCGGCCCGACCTCTTCGGCCTTGGCGCCGAGCTTCACGGCGTCGAGGATCTTTTGCTTGACCTCATTGGCGGCGTTTTGCGAGGAGAGCGGCGCCAGGGTCGTCTTCGCATCGAAGGGATCGCCGGCCACCAGTTCCGCGACGCCCTTGCGATAGAGCGCGAGGAAGTCGTCATAGACCGCATCGACCACGATCATGCGCTTGGAGGACACGCAGACCTGCCCGGCATTCCAATGGCGACCGAATACCCCCCATTTGGCTGTTTTCACCAGATCCGCGTCAGCCAGCACGACGAAGGCGTCGGCGCCGCCGAGTTCCAGAGTGGATTTTTTCAGGGCTTTGCCTGCTTGTGACGCCACCACCGCACCGGCGCCTTCCGAGCCGGTCAAGGCAACGCCCTGCACGCGGGTATCGTTGATGATCAGCTCGATCTGCGAGCGCGTGGCGTACAGGTTACGGAAGGCACCGTCTGGCAGACCGGCATCCTTCATCAACTGTTGAAAGCGCGCCGCGCTCTGCGGCACATTCGCCGCGTGCTTGAGCAGCACGGTATTACCGGCGGATAGCTGCGGCGCCAGAATGCGAGCGATCTGGTAATAAGGGAAATTCCACGGCTCGATGGCCAACAGCACGCCGAGGGGTTCACACACGACCACCGCCTCGCCCTCGGCAGGATCGAGAACCGGGAGTTTCTCCGGCTTGAGCAAGGTTTCGGCATTGCGCACGTAGTATTCGAAGATTTTTGCCGACAACTCGACCTCGGCTTTCGCCTCGGCAAACAGCTTGCCCATCTCCAGCGTCAGCACCTTGGCAAAGGCGTCGCTGTCCTTGCGCAGAAGATCGGCCGCATTCTGCAGGATGCGTGCACGCTCGGCGAAAGGCGTGTCCTTCCAGACCAGAAACGCCTCATGGGCCTTGCCGATGGCCTCGGTCACCTCTGCATCGGTGGCATCGGGAAAGGTTTGCAGTGTCTCGCCCGTATAGGGATTGATCGTTGCGTATGCCATGTAAACGCTACTCCATAACCGTTTCGACTAATGGGCCAACCCGCCGCTGAGTGCATGTGCCGGGACTGACGAAGGTACACCGGTAACGGGTTTCAAGCATGGAACGAAAGGTCGCACATGCCTGTAAGCGCGACATGCCTGGGAAATCACTTGGCTTCAAGGGCTGCAGCGACGGGCACTGAAAGAGGCCACGATGCTCTGCCGATCAGCCTCGCCAGTTGATCTTTGTCATAGAAAGGCGAAGAAGAGGCGCCCTTGCGCGGGTTGCCTGACTAGTAGGCATCCCCCTTTTCCGCGACTTGTGCCATAAGATCGGTAGCGTCGGCGACCCGATGGCGCAGCAATAGCATCCATTGACTCCCCGACCCTGGGGCCGGGTTGCGGGCATTGCGCCAGACCTCGGACCGCTTGAAGGGTGGTGCTGTACTGTTCTAGCACTTGTTGGAGCTGCTGTAACGCAAGCTCACTCACGAATACAAGGAGATAAGTATGAAAGCTGCAGTTGTTGCCCAAGGGCATCGCGTGAATGTGACCGAAAAAACATTACGGCCTCTGAAGCATGGTGAGGCGCTTCTCAAAATGCAGTGCTGCGGCGTCTGCCACACTGACCTGCACGTCAAGAATGGCGATTTCGGTGACAAAACCGGGGTGATCCTGGGTCATGAAGGCATCGGTATCGTGCAGGAGGTAGGGCCAGGTGTCACCTCGCTGAAACCCGGCGATCGGGCCAGCGTCGCGTGGTTCTTCCAAGGGTGCGGGCATTGTGAATACTGCAACAGCGGCAACGAGACACTCTGCCGCGCGGTAAAAAACTCCGGGTATACCGTGGATGGCGCCATGGCCGAAGAGTGCATTGTCGTCGCCGATTACTCCGTAAAAGTGCCTGATGGGCTTGATTCTGCTGCGGCGAGCAGCGTGACCTGTGCTGGAGTAACGACGTATAAAGCCGTGAAGGTTTCCAATATTCGCCCCGGGCAATGGATCGCCATCTACGGGCTGGGCGGCCTGGGGAATCTGGCGTTGCAGTATGCAAAAAACGTGTTCAACGCCAGAGTGATTGCCGTGGACATCAACGACGATCAACTGCAATTCGCCAGGGAAATGGGCGCCGATCTGGTCATCAACTCACGTAACGAGGATGCCGCAAAAGTTATTCAGGAGAAGGTCGGCGGCGCCCACGCCGCTGTCGTGACAGCCGTGGCCAAGGTCGCGTTCAACTCTGCGGTGGATGCCCTGCGTGCCGGTGGACGCCTGGTCGCAGTCGGGCTTCCGCCTGAAGCCATGAGCCTCGATATTCCGCGGTTGGTGCTTGACGGGATCGAGGTGGTTGGTTCACTGGTCGGCACGCGACAAGACCTCGCTGAAGCCTTCGAGTTTGCCGCGCAAGGCAAGGTGGTGCCTAAAGTGACATTGCGCCCTATCGAGGATATCAATGAGATTTTCGACGAAATGCAGCAGGGTAAAATCAAAGGTCGTATGGTGATTGATTTAAGTAATTAAGGGGCCATTGGCAGTCGCAAAACCGGCTGCCAATTCCATTGGTTCACGTATCTTTGATTGCTACATGATTTTCAACTTTCACACAATTTCGCTCGCTGCGCTTGGCAAGGATAAGGTGCCTGATCTGCACATATTCAAAGCATGCGCTGGCATATGCGGCATCTTGTGGGAACCACCCGGCAACTCCAAGAAATGGTCACCGCCCCGACTGGTTGATTGAGGTGAAGGCAAGAGACCTTAGTCTACCAGGCAAAGGTTGTTGCGGGGATTCCGGCGCGCACAATTGTCGGTACACTGAAGGGCAAATTTCTGGGTCTTGCCATGAACCTTACTGACGCCACGCTCGTGCTGCTGCTCGCGGCACGTATCCATGGGACCGACGAAGCCGTCCGGGCCTCGGCGAAGAGCGTGGTCAAGAAGTTGCCGCGCAGTAAGCGTGATCTGATCTACAAGGTAATCGATAGCCGAAGTCCGCTCGAGCTGGTGGATTTTCTGGCGCAGAACCTGGATGCGGAATGACAGGTTGCGGGTGTGTGCCCATCCCTGACTCTTTGCATCAGAGCCCCGCGGCATGGGGTTTTCTGGGCGCAGAAAAAAGGGTCCAACTCGCGTTGGGCCCTGTGATGCGATTGCAGCGGTGGGGTAACGATCAAACTCCATCGTTCATGCATCGTGAGTCATCCATTACCATCTGCTTCAGTTGTTGCTCCAGGTTGAGTACATACTCCGAGGCGCTTCGGGCCTGACCACTGGCGCGAAAGATCGCGCGTTTGTCAGCCTTGAGCAGGCCGAGCCAGGAGTCGATGTAGCCCTCGTGTCGCAGCTCCCCCTGTATACCGGCGTAGGCACATAAAAAAGCAGCGCCCATCTCGGCGATCAACTCCTCAAACGCGTAGCCTGGCGAGCCGAACGGACAGGCTGACGTCATGCCTTCGCGCTGCAACCGAGAGTGATGCCCGGTCCAGTGCGTCAGCTCATGAAGTGCCGTGGCGTAGTACCCGCCTTCATCGTGAAATTGTGCTTTTGTCGGCAGTTGGATGAGATCCCTGATCGGGTGGTAAAAGGCTTCGTCGGCAGGCCGATGAACGATGCGTGCACCTGAACTTAACAGCAGATTTTCCGCGGCGCTGTTGGGCTGGAAGGGATCACTTTGTTCCGTCTCGAGCAGGGTTTCATTGAGCATTTCGAGCCCCTCCGTTTGCTCTATGCTGAACAGAGAATGTGTCCTGAGAATGCCGAAGTGAGTGACCTTGGGCTGACCGTTTTCATCGAGTACGGGTTGGCCTGACTCGGTCTGTTCCTCGCGCTCCATCGGCTTGTAGAGCACCGCCAGGGTGCTGTGCTCACCCTTACGGATGTGCCCGCCAGCTTTTTTGGCTTGATTGAAAGTCAGCCAACGATCTTGAGTGAACCCCTGCAACCTGGCCTCGGCCCAGAGCAGCGGTAAATTGATGCCCGAATACGGACGTCGCGTGATGGCGTTGATGGGGTAGGGTTGATGACCGATGTCAACTGAGCCACTTGAGGACCAGGGTTTGATCCAGGGAGCAACGCCTTGGTCTAACGCGGTAACGATCTTGTCAGTTACGTCTTGGTAGATATCGCGCATGGCAATTTCCTCGAGGGAAAAACGGAGGAACGCCGTGCCCGTCGGGGAGGGTTCCCCGGTTGGGTGATGTACTGGATTGATGCAGGTCTTGCATGCCGTCCGAATGTGGAGGTGGCGCCGCTAATTGCGCTTAGCGCTGGTGTTCTCCTGCAAGCGCTATCAGCAAGGCGCCAGGCTGACCAGGTTCTTGGAGTAGGCTCAGACTCAATTGCAGCAACGGGTCGTGGTCTAAGTGATCTGTTGGTTCAATGTGGACTACATCGAACAGCACATAGGGGTCGTGTGGATAGGCTAGGTGGGCTTCGAAGGCTGCGCGCAATACGTTGCTCAGCCGATTGACCTTCAGCTTCTCAGAGTGATCGGAGCGCTCGAGCAGTACTGCGCGTTGCCACGCGCCAGGAGTGAACACGATGGGCAACCGAAGGGTGTTCAGTGTTTCCGGTGTAAGTGAGTCGGGCATGGTATGTCTCCGTTGAAAACGCGAAGAAACCTGTCCCGTGCGGGGAAAGATTTGCCCGCAGTGGGTTGAAGAAAATCAAGAGGGCTTACCTAACGAGCAGAGCTCGAAAGGCGCTCAGAAGAGCAGTAGGCGTTCATCACCGTAGCAACGGTCACCGTGCGAGCCACCGAACGCTAATCGCACTTGGGGAGAACCATCATCGAAGTGACGTAGCCTTGAAGGTTCTGGCTACCTGGGAAAGTGCTGTCGATAACAGCGATCCGTACCTTGTATTTAACCGAGCAGTTTGCGCGGGTCAATCACATCGGCGATACCATTCCAATGGTCTTGTCTGCTGACTTCCAGAGCGCTGTTTTTGGCCCAATTAACTGATCGGCGGTCAGTGCATGCTTGCGTTGACCTGACGCAGCCAATTGCGCTGATGCAGACCGGGCGCAGGGGGGCGTTCTATACCTAACTAGCTCTTGGCAAGGGTGGAAAAGTGCTTAATGGTCTCGTCATAGAATCGCTCCAAGCGTTCTATCAACGGCGCCGTTAAGGTTACCCGTCGTACCCGTTTGTCTTCCTCTGCGCCAGTCTCCTGCAGCAGTCCTTGGTCAATCAGTTGCTGTACATACTTGACCGCCGTACGCCTGCTGATACTGGGCATGAATGTGTATAGATCGGTCTTGTGCAAGACCTGATCACGGCTCAGCCACATATGAGTGAACAGATCGCTGTAGCTCAGGTCACTGAGGCCTACATCGCGGAACAGTGCGATCCAGCTTTCATCCATCGCGATCAATGCCTGAGCGACGGTTTGGTGATTACGCTCGCTGTTGCGTGTCATTATCCGGCAGTCCCATACGCTTGATTTAAAATTGGGCAATGTTGCATGTATTGCACTTTCCTGGGGCGTTATTAGTCTTTGATCGGAGTCATGCTGCACGAATCTATATGCAAAAATGCATGCAAAATAGCATGTTAAAGGGTGCCGCCAGATACTGGCACACCGGTTGCTATAGCCTCCTCGTTCGCCCCTTCTGGGCGGGGAGAGTGGCATGCAGTTTAAGTTATTCAAACCCCTATGGGGATTCTCAGGCTCACCGGGACAAGCCGCATACGATGCTGTGGAGGCTGGTTTCGATGGGATCGAGGGACCAGCGCCTAATGATCTCATGGCTCGTAGCGACTTGGCCGCCTCATTGGAAGAACACCGACTCGACTACATCGCAGAGATATGCACCGGTGGCAGCTACGTCCCAGATCGTAAAGCCACCCCAGCCGAACACCTGACCGACCTGGAACGCAAGGTCATCAATGCGTTGCCGCTGCGACCACGCTTGTGCAACGTCATGGCCGGCTGTGACGCGTGGCCGCTGGAGGTTCAGTATGACTTCTTCGCCGCAGCGCTGGAGATCGGCGCCCGACACAGTGTCACCTTGAGCTTCGAGACCCATCGTAGTCGGTCGATGTTCAACCCATGGGTTACCGAGGCATTGATTCGCCGTTTGCCGGAACTGCGTCTAACCGCCGATATAAGTCATTGGGTGGTGGTCGCCGAACGTTTGCTGGAAGACGACTGGGAGTTGTTGCTGGTAGTCGCCGATCACGTTCATCACCTGCATGGTCGGGTCGGCTATCCACAAGGCCCGCAAGTACCACATCCGGCAGCACCGGAATACGCAGATTGTTTGGCTTTCCATCAGCGCTTCTGGGAGGCGGTGTGGTGCTCCCAACGCCGTCGTGACTATGTGGTCAGCAGTATGACGCCAGAATTCGGTCCGGACGGATACCTGCACACATTGCCGTTCACAGATCAGCCGGTTGCCGATCTTTGGCAGATTAATCGCTGGGTTGGTGATACCGAACGAGCGCACTTCCAATGCTGGAGCGACTTCCCCCTCAATGCCTCATCTATCGAGATTTAACCGTGGATATGTATAGCGCACTGCGTCGTTTTACCTTCATCACTCTACTGGCTCTGCTGGGCAGTGGCGCTCAAGCCGCCGAGAAGTTCCGCCTGGCCTGGAGTCTTTATCCAGCCTATATGCCTTGGGACTATGCCCGAAGCGCTGGCATCATCGATAAATGGGCCAAGAAGTATGGTATTGAGATCGAGGTGACACAGGTCAACGACTATATTGAAGCAATAAACCAGTACAGCACCGGTGGCTTCGATGTCTGCATGATGGCGACCATGGACGCACTAACCATCCCGGCTGCCGGCGGTGTGGATTCCACTTCGCTGATCATTAGTGACTACTCCAACGGCAACGATGTGATCATCCTCAAGGATGGCAAGGGTATCGAGGATCTGCGTGGCAAGCAGGTCAATCTGATCGAATTCTCTATCTCCCACTACTTCCTTGCTCGGGCTCTGGAAAGTGTTGGCATGAGCGAGCGAGACGTTACCTTAGTAAATACCTCGGACGCCGATATGGTGGCTATCTATCCGCAGCCTTCGGTGGGCGCCATGGTGACCTGGAATCCGATGGCCAGCGCTATTCTTGGGCGCAACGACGCCGTTAATGTGTTCGACTCAAAGAAAATGCCTGGCGAATTAACCGACAGCGTCGTCGTCAACACCAAAACCCTGGAAAAACACCCGGAACTTGGCAAGGCACTGACGGGTGCCTGGTTCGAGACCCTGGCGATCATGCAGCGTGACGACGAACAAGGGCGCAAGGCGCGTGAATCTATGGGCCTGGCCGCTGGCACCAACCTGGCGGGCTATGAGCAGCAGTTGAAGGACACCTACCTGTATTACTCCCCCGAAGATGT
This sequence comes from Pseudomonas sp. MPR-R2A5, assembly GCF_058793055.1. NCBI lineage: Bacteria > Pseudomonadati > Pseudomonadota > Gammaproteobacteria > Pseudomonadales > Pseudomonadaceae > Pseudomonas > Pseudomonas sp. MPR-R2A5. The sequence continues at coordinate 7,404 of NZ_JBXAFK010000051.1, read as the reverse complement.
CGTACGTCTGTTCAATAGTGAGCAATTACACGACTCCATGGCCAGCATCGCTAATTTCTCCTTCGAAAAGAACCTGCTCGGTAATGGAGCGACGTCGGCGCAAGCGATCGGAATCACCTATCCAGGCGGCAAGGTCTGGGGGGATCGCAATAACGTAAAACTGCGCTTCGATGACCGTTACTTGCGCATGGCAATTGCCAAAGAACTTTGAGAAGGCATCGTGTTTTGACTACGAATGAAGGACACGCCGTATGAATAGCCAGAAGTCTTTTTCTGAAATCCCTACCATTGATGTAGGGCCTTTGATCGCAGGGGCTCAAGACCCAGCCTACCAACAAACAGTGCAGCAGCTCGCAGACGCAGCACATCATGTCGGTTTTGCGCAATTGATCGGTCATGGACTGGAGGAGCAGCAAGGCGATCTATTGGAGGTGACCAAGCGATTTTTTGCACTTCCTGAGGCACAGAAGATGGCGGTGTACATTGGCAACTCCAGTAATCATCGGGGCTATGTACCCTTTGGTGAAGAAATCATGGCCTCCGGCCTGCCAGATACCAAGGAGGCATTCGATCTCTCCATCGACCTGCCTGCCGATCACCCTGCAGTGTTGTCCGGAACCCCGCTCATTGGTCCGAATCAATGGCCGCAGTTAGAGGGTTTCAGGGATGCGGTGATGGCCTACTACAACGCAGTGTTTGAACTGGGCAAAGCCATCTTCCGGGCCTTCGCCGTCGGGCTTGGTCAAGACCCTGAGCTGTTCTTGCGCTATGTGACCATTCCCCCGTCGCAACTACGGCTGTTGCATTATCCTCTCAACGAAGCCGTCGTTGATCGGCCGGGTATAGGCGAGCACACCGATTACGAGTGTTTCACCCTGCTCAAGCCGACCGCACCGGGACTGGAGGTCTTCAATACCGCCGGTGAGTGGATTCCGGTCTTGTACAATCCACAAGCGCTGGTACTGAATATCGGTGACCTGCTCGAGCTTTGGACCAATGGTTACTACGTAGCAACTAGCCATCGGGTGAAAAAGGTCAAGGAAGAGCGCTATGCGTTTCCGCTGTTTTTTACCGTTGACTACGACACAGAGGTCGCCCCACTTGAGCAGTTCAAAAAAGATGGTGACCCCAAGCCACTGGTATCGGGAGAGCACCTGCGGGCGCAAACCATGCAGAGCTTCCGCTATATGCTCGACCGGGTAAAAAAGGGAGAGGTGACTCTACCTGAGGGCGCATTACCCTATTACTCTCTGGGTCGCGAAGCGGACGCTGTGCATCGGTAACGCCTGGGCACAAATTTCTGAGTCTTAGACAAAGATGCAGCATGTCTTGGCGGCGTAGGGCTCGATGTGCATGCACGTCCAGATCAGTGCATGTACATCTGGTAGGCGGTCAGGCAGAAGATGCGGTGATTTTTCGGTTTGTGAAATGGACACATTGTGGGTTCCTTCCTACTGTTTCTCCACTGTAGAACTGACACTGCCGATATGTGCTGGTCAACCTGAATGCGAAAATGCTGCTTATATCTGAAAGAAAAAGCCCCTCGTTGGAGGGGCTATGAACGGATTTCCCGTCAGGATATCGATCAGGATATGACACAGGTAACTGCCTTGATCAGGCATTCAGTATGTCGTGGCAAGATTGCTGGTCCTTATCGCATGCCCGTTTTTGGTTTCAATACTTCCAGGTAAAGGTGCGTGTCGGTCGCGCGAATAATCAAGTCATCACCTGTCTCCAATAGCTCGGTAAGCAGTCCATCATTGACGTCCAAGTACTCGCTAAAGTCGTCTCCTCCTAATTCGCTGATAGCGACGTTCCACCATTGCTCGAACTCATCGAGGTCCGGGTTGCAGCCAATCGCATAAACAAGGACCTTGCGACCGCCGTCGGTATTTGTCTCACCGACCTCGGACATGAGGTACACCCCATGATCCTTGACCAGAATGATTCGACAATCGTTTGCTAGGGCTTCGGACAAGACGGCCCGTAGTTCAACGCCTGCAAATTGCAGCATGATTGATATCTCCGGTGACAGTGCGAAGAAATCTGTCCCCGTGCGGGAAAGATTTCCCCGCGGTGGGTTGAAGAAAACAAGAAGGTTTGCCTGGCGAGCAGTGCTCGAAAGGCGCTCAGAAGAGCAGTAGGCGTTCATCACCGTAGCAACGGTCATCGTGCGAGCCACCGAACGCTCATCGCACTTGGGGAGAGCCATCACCGAAGTGACATAGCCTTGAAGGTTCTGGCTACCTGGGAAAGTGCTGTCGATAACAGCGATCCGTACCTTGTATTTAGCCGGATGACTGATATGGGTCAATCTCTGTAAAGACGCTGTTTCACTGGGACTGTCTTCTGACTTCCAGTGAAGATTTTTCGGCTGGGAAAACTGATAAGCGGTCAGGCACGGGCCGTTTTCAGTAGTAGGCTATTACTCTTGTCTTAACCATGAAAACGCTCAGAAGAGGGCGAGACCATGCCGACTCAGCAACCTGTTCAGAGTTCACGTGCCCACCGCTGGGCGTACGCCTGTGGTATGTCGGTGAAGCGTGGTTACCGTAAGTTGAAAACGTTTGAGTCCCGCGTGGCTGAGCGTGCGGTGACGGTAGGAATGCCCGCAGGCAAATTACTTGTTCGCGGGAGTTTTCTGACTGCCAAGTTGGCGTTGGTCGGAGGGCTGCTCTTCATCGGTTTCTGGCTGGTCGCTTCTGTTGTGGTGGTGATCGCTGTGATTGCCCTTCTGCAGTCCAAGGCTGTCATCGACACGGATTTTGAAGAGGAGAATCCAGGTCCTGACTACCTTGGGGCTAACTCCTATCTTGGCAACTACGATGACAGTGGCCATTACATAGGTTATTTCAAATCATCTGATGACGTCAGATAAGTTTCTTCGTAGCACCCATCAACTGATCCGTTCCTTTGCCCGCTGCACCATGCGCGGCTTTGCTTGCACCACCTAGCATCCCCTCAAGGCTGTTGCCGATTGAGTAGCCAGCCCAGCTCATGGCGACCAAAAACAGTCCAGGCAGCACCAAGAACATCGCCCCCATCACATACTCGATCACCTGCGCGGTGACAGTCCCATCCATAAACCCGGATGTGGGCAGCGACAACAGCACTTGATTGGACACCGACACTTGGTTGTACAAGGTATCGAGCATGCTGGAGTCGACCCAGCGTGCTAACTCCCACCAGAAGCTCAGCATGTGTAAGGTGAACAGCGCGAACGTCACCGTCATGACGGTCTTCAACTGATAGGTACTGACCAGCAAGATCAGCGGCAAGCTGATGATGATGCCCATGATCAGGAAAGCCTGCACCATCGGCAAGGCGGCGCGTGGCGCATTCATTGCGGGGAAATTACTGAAGGAACCCAGTGCCAATCCGGTATTGGTGGCCAGGTTATTGAGCCCCTGATTGATCGAACCGCCGCGCGCGCTGGAGCCATAATCCTGGTACACCTGTCCGGGCGACATGGACATCGATTGCTGGCGCGGACTGACCAGTTCGCGCAGGGTGGCATCCTCGATCTCGTTGCTCGAATGACCAGTCAACCAACCTTTCAGCTGAGTCAGCAGCGAAGGATCGACCTGCTCGATCAAGCGCTCGCGCAAGCCGACACCGCTGTCGCTCCACCACTGCTTGCAGGTGGGGTAGCCCGCGCCATTCTCCAGTCGCGGCAAGGAAACATCGCGGTTGTCGTCATACGGCCAGCTGACTCGCGGTGTGCGTGAGCGATCCGTATCGTAGTAGCCAGGCGTGTCGAGAAGATAGCTTGAGCCGATCCAGGACGCGTCGTGACTTTGTGCCTTGTCCAGTTGCGGGCGATTGGTAAACAACCGAGAACGGGAATAGCCATAGCAGTCGCGGGTGAAGTCGGCGACTTCCTGCAGCAGGACCTGGCTGTCGATGCGCGAACTGTCGATCTCCATGCGCATTTGCCGGATATCCGGTGTGCAAGGGATGGAGGCGGTGGCGGCGGCGGTCACACCTTTGCTCACGGCATGCACCAGAAACCACCAGATCGGTACGTTGGCAGAGCGTTCGCCGATGGTATTGAAAGTGGCACCCCAGGCGGTTTCCGTCGGTTTGGCCACACTGACGCCGCAGCGCTGGCTCGCCGCATCATCGAACGTCATTGACGAGAGGCTCAACGGAAAGACCGGCGCGCAACCGAACAACACGACGATGTAGGCCAGCCACAACCGGTTCTCGATCCGCGGCACCGAGAGCAGTCCCTTGTTGCCCTCATCCGCACCTTGCTGACGGGCCGACAACCACTCTTGCAAGATGATCGCGCCGAAGGGCGCGGCGAACAGCCCAGTGTCGGACAGGACGCTCCAGAGGCCGTTGTTGATGATCCAGGCCAGCAGGGAGAGGTAAAACTCTAGATAGCTGTTGGTGCTCATGAGCATGGTGGTGACCTCACAGTCGGGTGAGCTCGACGCAGGTAAAGAGCACGAGCCCTAATGTCCCGATGCGTTTCACGCGCAGTCGATCCTGTGGTCGATGTCGGTAGCGCCGAAGTAGGTCCCACCAGAGCGCAAAGAGGGCGCTGTAGAGCAGGACCCGCCACCACTGCAGACAAGGTCGTGCGGATTCGAATGCCTGCTGCCAGGCCTCGAAACTACCCAGCGCAGTGCGGCCGATCCAGGCGACCAGTGCGGCGGTCAGGACGATCACCGCGGCAATCCCCAGGCTCGAAAGCAAAGTGAATAGCAGTGAGCGTTTCATGGCTCACTTGCGCCGGGCGTCAGCATCATTGAGTCGACCCGGCTCAGGGTCACCTTGCTCGACGGTACGCGAAGCATCGGCACCACCGGCATGCCGATCGAGCACCAGGCTGGCGGTGTTGGTGGCCAGCATCTGCCGGACCTGCAGCTCGGTTTGTAGCAGGCGGATTTCGCGCTCCAGGGCGTCGATATTTTTCGTCAAGGCGGTCTGGGCCGGCTCGGCGGAGGCGATGTTCGGTTCGTGACTGCCTGCCAGCATCGTGCGCAGTAGCAGGAGTGCCTTGTCGAGAACGCTGGACAGGGCCGTCTCGCTGGATAGGCGTCGCGCCAGCAGATCCTGGTCGGGATCGTCGCGCAAGGCTTCGATCACGGCCCGGGTCACCGGCAGCATCGGGCTGGAGGCTTTAGCCAGATTGTCAGATGTAGGTGGTAGGGAGCCAGACAGCAACCCTTGCAAGGCCTTGAGGCGTTCGCTGTAGGCCTCTTGGATCAGCGGCGTCAATCCGCTGCCAGCGGTCGCACGCAGGGTTTCGCAGGTGTCGCAAGTCGCAACTTCGGTCTCGCCCAACACGCGGACGGCCCATTCGGATTCCTCCTGGGGCGAAGCCCAGGTCTGGCAAATAGCCCCGCCCAGGCAATCACTGCTACTGATCGAGGCACTGTCATCCACCGACCGGTTATGCAGCAGGTTGTAGCCTGCTCGCACTACGTCGGAGGTCACACGGATGGGCGTCTGTCCGCTACCTCCAGCCTTATGCCCGCCGACCCAAGACACCCCATTGTTGCCGTTATGGGCCTCGGTGTTTTTCACCGCGGCCACCGCATCACCACCCGTTTGTTCGAGGTTGCCCTGCATCTCCTGGTTCTTGGCCAGCGCACCCCAGCCGGCTTGACCGACCTTGTCCGCCATTTTTTCGGCCATGGCTTGGCAGGTGAGTTTGGAACGATCAAAGTCGATACGGCCCTGCATCACCCCGTTGCTTAACAACTCATAGAGACCGGGGTTGGCGCGCTGGATGATCAACGCCGGCAGCGACATCACCGCTTGGGTCGCGTTCTGTACGATGCTGCCCATGATCTGCTGGAAACCTTCAGTGACGCCGTTCAGCTGGTTTTGCAGGGTGTTGGTGAGGCTCATGTTTCCGCACATCATGTTCGCTCGCCAGGAGCCGCCGACACCGAGACCACTGGGTCGGTAGAGCGAACTCGGTGAGCCGACTGCCGAGCCGCCACCGATGGTGTACATCACTCGGTCGTCGAGCACTTCGCCTTGGGTGCCCAAGCGGTAATCGCCCTCGGCGGCATGGGCATGAGCGGCCACGGCGAGCAGTCCGTAGAACACCAGACTCATCGTGCCCAACCAGGGGCGCGCGCGAAGCCGACTCATGACGCACCGCCTTCGAAGTCGATGCTGAACAGAAAGGTCTGCCCCTCGCGCTTGCAGCAGCTGTAGGGACGCCACAACGACCATGCGTAGCCGCCATCCGCGCTCTGTACTGGATCGCTGGGGAAGATGGCGCACGTGGGCTGAACCTGGGGGTAGAGCAATTGCCATTTGTGGGTCGAAGCGTCGTTTTCAACGATCGGGCCAGGCGGCCAGTAGCCGTCGCGTGGTATGGGAGTGAGCGGTACATACACATGCGGCTGCCAGTTGCGGGTCATCACATCGCCGGCCCGTTGCGCCATGACGGCGGCCGCCTTGAAGTCGTCGAGCTGCACCAGAAAGCCCTGCCGGGGATAGACGTTGCCCCACATGTTTCCCGAAGCCTGCCGACCGATTTCGCGAACGCCTGGCATGAGGGATTCGGGATAGAAACTTTCCGGGATGCCCTGGCGCCAGGCCAGTGAGTCCAGGGTACTTAGGTAGTAGGGCATGAACGCCGTTGCACCGCTGGCACAGGCGTAGCCGGACTGCGAAGCCAGTTGCGTGGCGGCCCAGCCACCGGGGTGGCCGATCCCGTCGACGTTCTTGAAGCGGGGCAGGTTTTCGCGGCGGGTGTTCGGCGTGATCAGGTTCCCGCCACCCTCCGCGCCGCTGATGGGAGCGGAGATGGCAGCCATCTCGGTCCAGGGATTGCCACCGGTGGTAGCGTAGCTCGAGACCACGAGCTCAGGAATGAAATGACGAACCTTGGTTGAGGTTTTGACTGTGCAGCCGAAGGGCGTGCAGAGCAGCCAGAAACAAATGCCGACGACCTTGTATGCGAGGCAATTTGGCGAAAGCACAGAGGCGGTGATGCTGCCGGTATCCAGCGCCATGCTTGGGCCGCACGCTAGCAGGATGCATAGCGCCAAAGGCCGTAGCTTTGTGGGCGGGATTGACGAGCAGGCAATAGGCATGATCCAGGCTCTCGGTGTATGGCCTGGGCAGGTTCGGTTACGGATTGAAGACTGTCAGTGGAAATTATGAAGGCGGATCTATCGGATTTGTGAGTTGTGAGACTATTATTTGACGTGAAGGGCGCTGCGCAGGGTACCGGGTTCTGCAAGTAGCTGATCTGTGGTGATTTCGAGAGTATTTGCGAGCTTGCACAGGACCAACAGCGACGGATTGCCCGTGCATCGTTCGATTTGACTGACGTAGGTGCGATCCACCTCGGCCGGGGGTGTCAGAAATTTTGTGTTCGGGCATAACATGAGTAAGAGGTGCATGTATGCCAACCAAAAAGAAACCTGC
>NZ_JBXAFK010000050.1:0-61842 GCF_058793055.1 Pseudomonas sp. MPR-R2A5 | reverse complement strand
ACGTCAACGATAACGCGTGTTTCCTGAATCAACGCGGCGCCTGTGAGTTTTTCGCGAGCAAGCTCGCTCCTACAAAATTACGGGTTGGCCCGGCGCGCCAGTGGCGGGGGCAGTGAAACAAGTTATCGCGCGTGGCGAAGAGGACAGTGGTAGAGTTTCGTTAAAACATTAACTAACTGAAGCCTGATGCCCAGACCCATGCTCAAACCTCGACAATCCCTGACATTGACCCTGTTGCAGGCCCGCGAAGCGGCCATGAGTTTTTTCCGCCCCTCGCTCAATGAGCACGGCCTGACCGAGCAACAATGGCGGGTTATCCGCATTCTCAGCCAGCACGAGGAACTGGAAATCTACCAATTGGCCGAGTTGGCCTGCATTCTCAAGCCGAGCATGACCGGTGTGTTGGTACGCATGGAGGCCGCCGGCCTGGTTCATCGCCGCAAGGCCGAGCAGGACCAGCGGCGGGTGCTGGTGACCCTGGCAGACAAAGGCTGGGCCAGCTTCGACTCCATGAGCCAGTGCATGGAGGAGAACTACCAGCGCCTGCAAGCGCAGTTCGGCGAAGAGAAATTGCAGACGCTGCTGGGGTTGCTCGATGAGTTGAAGACCATCAAGCGTTGAGTGTCAGCCCACCTGTTGCGTACGGGTGGGCGTGTTGAAACGACGACGCGGGGTCAGTACACACCGCCGGCCTTGAGCGGCGCCACGCTATCCTTGAACGTGGCTGCCAGGCTTTGCAGGCCGCGCATCAGCACGGTGGTGTCGACCCCCACCGCCACGAACGCAGCGCCCAGTTCGATATAGCGCCTGGCCAGGGTCGGGTCCGCACTGAGAATACCCGCGGCCTTGCCCGCCTGGCGAACTCGCGCGATGGCGTCTTCGATCGCCGCCTGCACGGCGGGATGCCCTGGGTTGCCGCGGTAACCCATCGACGCACTCAAATCCGCCGGGCCAATGAACACCCCGTCGACGCCGTCGACCTGCGCAATCGCGTCCAGGTTGGCCAGGCCTTCGAGGTTCTCGATTTGTACCAGCAGGCACATCTGTGCGTCGGCCTGGTCCAGGTAGCCGGGAATGCTGTTCCAGCGCGACGCACGGGCGAGGGCGCTGCCCACCCCACGGATGCCCTGGGGCGGATAGTGCATCGCGCGTACCAGCTCCCGTGCCTGGTCGGCGCTTTCGACCATCGGCACCAGCAGCGTTTGCGCGCCGATATCCAGCAGTTGCTTGATCAGTGCGCTATCGCCGACCACCGGGCGAATGATCGCTTGGCTGGCGTAAGGCGCAATGGCTTGCAACTGGCCGAGCATGCCACGCAGGTCATTGGGGGCGTGTTCGCCGTCGATCAGCAGCCAGTCAAACCCGGCATTGGCTGCCAGCTCCGCGCAATAGGCATCGGCCAGGCCGAGCCACAGGCCGATCTGGGTTTCGCCGCTGCACAGGCGCTGCTTGAAGCGGTTGATGGGCATCTCCATGAACGGTCCTCCAGGGTCAGACAAATCGGCAGGCAATCGAGCCCAGCATGTCGTAGTCGACATGGAAGGTGTCGCCGGGGTTGGCCGCCACCGGACGGGTAAATGAGCCGCCGAGGATGATTTGCCCAGGCTGCAAGGTCACGTCATAGGGCGCCAGCTTGTTCGCCAGCCAGGCCACCCCCTTGGCCGGGTGGTTGAGCACGGCGGCGGATACGCCGGATTCTTCGATCACGCCGTTGCGGTACAGCACCGCAGGCACCTTGCGCAGGTCGATCTCGGTCGGGCGCACGGCGCGGCCCCCCATGACCACACCGGCATTGGCGGCGTTGTCGGAAATGGTGTCGAACACCTTGCGCGTGGCCTGGGTCTGCGGGTCGACCTGCTGGATGCGCGCATCGATGATTTCCAGCGCCGGGATGACCCATTCGGTGGCGTCGAGCACATCGAAAATCGTGCAGTTCGGGCCCTTGAGCGGCTTGCCGAGAATGAACGCCAGCTCCACCTCGACGCGCGGCACGATAAAGCGTGCGAAGGGAATGTCGGTGCCTTCGTCGAAGAACATGTCGTCGAGCAGGGCACCGTAATCCGGCTCGGTGATGTTCGACGACACTTGCATCGCGCGGGAGGTCAAGCCGATCTTGTGCCCGACCAGCTTGCGTCCGTCCTTGATCTTCTGCGCGACCCAGGCGCGTTGTATCGCGTAGGCGTCGTCAATCGTGATCGCCGGGTAATCCAGCGAAAATTGCCGCACCTGTTCCCTGGAGCGCTCGGCCCGGTCCAGTTGTGCGGCGGCTTGCAGAATCTGCTGTTGATCGAGCATGACGAAGTTCTCTTACTGTGGATTGACGATGGCCGCGTCGGTGCGCAGGACCAAAAAGCCGCCCAGGGCGATAAACAGGGCCAGCACATACAAGGCCAGGCTGGCGCTCTGGGTGGTGTCCCGCATCCAGCCGATCAGGTAGGGCGCGAGGAACGAGGCGATGCTGCCAAACGAACTGATCAGGGCAATCCCCGCCGCCTGGGTGCTGTTGGACAGGAAGGCCGGCGGCAACTGCCAGAACATCGGCAGGGCGGCGCTGGCCCCCATGCCGGCGATCACCAGGCCGCTCAGTACCCAGGTCGGATTGGTCGGCGACAGCCCGGCCACGGCGATACCGATCGCCGACATCAGCAGGGGCACGCACAGGTGCCAGCGCCGCTCACGGTTGCGGTCGGATGAGCGTCCGCACCCGATCATGAAGAAACACCCGGCCAGGTAGGGCACCGCACTGAGCAGGCCGACCTGGCTGTCGCGGCCGATACCGGCGCCGTGGATCAGGGTCGGCATCCAGAACGCGAGGGTGTTGACTGCGAGCATCACGGCGAAATAGATCGCCACCAGCAACCAGACCTGCGGGTCGCGCAGAATGCCGCCAAACGAGGTGATCGACTTACGCTGCTCCTCACTGCTCAGTTGCGTGCGCAGTTGCTGCTTTTGCAGCGGATTGAGCCACGTCACCGTCTCGAAGGTGTCCGGCAGGCACTTGAGCACCACCAGGCCGAGGAGGATCACGGGGGCGCCTTCGATCAGGAACATCCACTGCCAGCCGCGCAAGCCGCCGAATTCATGGAAGTGCTCCAGGATCGCCCCCGACAATGGCCCGCCGATGACACCGGCCATGGGCACCGCAATCGCAAACAGCGCGGTGACTTGCGCCCGACGACGCGCCGGGTACCAACGGTTGAGAAACACCAGAATCCCTGGGAAGAAGCCCGCTTCGGCCACCCCCAGCAAAAAGCGCAGCACGTAGAAACCGGTGGAGCTTTCGATCCACAGCATGCTGGTGGAGAGCACCCCCCAGACCACCATCAGGCAGGCGATCCAGCGCCGTGGCCCGACCCGGTCGAGGGCGATGTTGCTGGGCACGCCAAACAGCGCGTAAGCGATGAAGAACAGTCCGGCCCCGAGGCCGTACACGGTGTCGCTGAAATGCAGGTCGGCGCTCATCTGCATCTTGGCGAAGCCGATGTTGATCCGGTCCAAATGAGCAAACAGATAACAGATCAGCAGCAAGGGCATCAGGCGCCAGGTGACGACGCTGTGGGTGCGCTGGTGTTCAAGCAGGGTGGTGCTGTCGGCGGTATTGGCTGTGCTCATGATGTTGTACTTTTTTTTGAGTGGCCGTTGGCGGAAGGCGAGCGCTGTTCAGCTCGCCTGGTTTTTCAAGAAGGCATGCACGTTGTTTTGCTTGAAGTTGAGCTCGGGGTGCAGCTCGATCATCTCGAACGACAACGCCAGCAAGCGTTGTGATTGCAGCTCGGCGAAGTGCTGGGTGATCACCTCGAACAGGCTTTCGGCGACCGCCTTGCGTGTCGCCAGGTCGCGTCCGTGGCCGACCTTGAGGGTCATGTGGACGAAGGCGTAGTCGTGCTTGCCGTCGGCCATGCGCCAGGTGTCCAGGCGCACGCCACGGCTGCGGATGCCGCCGAGGGGAAATACGCCGCTGTCGCCCAGCACGGTGTGGACCTTCTGGAACAGGGCGGGCAGGTCGGCATGCTGCTCGATGTTGTCGGTGTATTCAGCAATGAAGTGCGGCATGTGCGGCTCCCGGTTCAGAGGGGGAAAATGGCATTGATCTGGCCGGTGCCGGAACTGCCGAACGGCTGGGTGATGATCTCTGCCGGCTGGTGGTAGTCCGGCCCGCCCAGCAGGCCCAGGAGCATCGCGGTATCGTGCATCTTGCCTTCGCCGAAACAGTGTTCGGCGTAGTCCGGGAGCATCGCGCAGAACTCCTTGAAGCGGCCTTGCTTCCACATCTCTACGACGTGCAGGTCCATCTGCTTGTCGAATTCACGGGTCCAATTGTGGATATTGGCTTCGGCTTCGCGGTCGTCCGAGAAGCGGTGGGAGAGGGAACCCGAGGCCAGCACCAGGACTTTGCGGTCACTCTTCTCGATGGCCCGGCGCACGGCGGCGCCAAACGTGAAGCTGTCTTCCAGCCGGTGCCAGGCGCACCAGGCGGCAATCGAGATGACGTCGAATTTCTGCGCGTCCGGCACGTCCATGTGCATGTAGCGCATCGGTACCAGGGTGCCGTATTCGAGTTCCAGGCTCGGGATGTTGTGGGCCATGGTGCGCACGCCCGCCAGGTTGGCTTCGGCGGCGATCAACTCGCCCAGCTCGGGGCAGCCGGGGTAGTCGTATGCCATGTTCTTGATGAAGTGCGGCAGCTCGTTGCTGGTGTACGTCCCTTTGAAGTGCTCGCCGCAATTGACGTGGTAACCACTGTTGACCAACCAATGCACGTCAAACACCACCGCCGTGTCGGCCCCCAGTTCACGGGCGCGGCGCCCGATTTCCTTGTGCCCGGCGATGGCCGCTTCGCGGCAACCATGGTGCTTGCCGGGCAGTTCCGACAGGTACATCGAGGGGACGTGGCAGATCTTTGCGGCCAGGACGACTTCGCCCATGATGATTCTCCTGAATATTTATTCTTTTGTAGGAGCGAGCTTGCTCGCGAAAAACGTCAACGATAACGCAGCACTTCTGTTAGCCAGCGGCGCCTGCGGATTCTTCGCGAGCAAGCTCGCTCCTACCGGAAGCGGTGTTGTATCCGGGTCACACACCCCAGCGTGGAATGTGATGACTGCCCATGGAAATGCACACGTTCTTGATCTCGGCGAACACTTCGAAGCTGTACTGGCCGCCTTCACGGCCGGTGCCGGAACCTTTTACCCCACCAAATGGCTGGCGCAAGTCCCGCACGTTCTGGCTGTTGATGAACACCATGCCGGCTTCGATGCCGTAGGCCAGACGATGCGCCTTGCCGATGTCCTGGGTCCAGATGTAGGACGCCAGGCCGTACTCGGTCTCGTTGGCCAGTTGCAAGGCTTCGGCTTCGTCCTTGAATGGGATCAGGCATACCACCGGGCCAAAGATCTCTTCCTGGGCGATGCGCATCTGGTTGTTCACATCGGCAAACACTGTCGGCTGGATGAACTGCCCGCGGCTCAAGTGCGCCGGCAGGTTGGCCGGACGCTCCAGGCCGCCGGCGAGGAGGGTGGCGCCTTCCTCGATCCCAATCTTGATGTAGCCGGTGACCTTGTCGTAGTGGGCCTGGGTGATCATCGAGCCGACCTGGGTTTTCGGGTCTTGCGGGTCGCCGACGATCAGGCGCTTGGCGCGCGCGGCAAACTCGGCGACGAACTGTGGATACACGCTCTCCTGAATGAAGATCCGGCTGCCGGCGGTGCAGCGTTCACCGTTGAGCGAGAAGATCGTGAACAGCGCGGCGTCGAGGGCGCGTTCCAGGTCGGCATCTTCGAAGATCAGCACCGGCGACTTGCCGCCCAGTTCCATCGAGTATTTTTTCAGGCCGGCGGTCTGCATGATTTTCTTGCCGGTGGCGGTGCCGCCGGTGAACGAAATCGCCCGCACGTCCGGGTGGCGCACCAGCGCATCTCCGGCGGTGGCGCCGTAGCCCTGGATCACGTTCAGCACCCCCTTGGGAATGCCGGCCTCGAGCGCCAGGCGCCCCAGTTCATTGGCCGTCAGCGGCGACAGCTCGGACATCTTCAGCACCGCGGTATTGCCCAGTGCCAGGCATGGCGCGGTCTTCCAGGTGGCCGTCATGAACGGCACATTCCAGGGCGATACCAGCGCGCAGACACCCACCGGCTGGTACAAGGTGTAGTTGAGCATCTGGTCGTCCACCGGGTAACTGTGGCCGTCCATGCGGGTGCAGACTTCGGCGAAGAAATCGAAGTTGTGGGACGCCCGGGGAATCAACACATTCTTGGTCTGATGGATCGGCAGGCCGGTGTCGAGGGTTTCCAGCTCGGCCAGGTGCGGCACGTTCTGTTCGATCAGTTCACCAAGCTTGCGTATCAGGCGCGCACGTTCCTTGGCCGGTGTGCCTGCCCACTTCGGAAAGGCTTCCTTGGCCGCCGCGACCGCTTGCGCGACTTCCTCGGCGCCGCCGCTGGCGACTTCACCGATGGCTTCGCCGGTGGCCGGGTTGTAGTTGACGAAGGTGTCTTTGCTTTCGACCTCACGGCCGTTGATCCAGTGTTTGATCATATTGCTCAAGCCTCTTTACGGGCGGCGAAAAAGTCCGCCTCGCTGACAATTCGATTAACCAGGCGACCCACGCCTTCCACTTCCACGATCACTTCGTCCCCTGGCACCACATCGGCCAGGCCTTCGGGCGTACCGGTGGCGATCATGTCGCCGGGTTGCAGGGTCATGAAGCTGGACAGGTATTCGATCAAGTACGGGATGTCGAAAATCATGTCTTTCGTGCTGCCTTCCTGGCGCAGTTCGCCGTTGATCCAGGTGCGCAGTTTCAGGTTGCCGGGGTCTGGCACATCGGCGACATCGACGATCCACGGGCCCACCGGCGTGGTCGCATCGCGGTTTTTCACCCGCAGGTTGGGGCGGTAGTAGTTTTCCAGGTAGTCGCGGATCGCGTAGTCGTTGCACACCGTGTAGCCGGCCAGGTAGTCCAGGGCGTCTGCGCGCTTGACGTTGCGCGCCGGCTTGCCGATCACCGCTACCAGCTCGCACTCGTAGTGCATGTAGGCGACGTTGTCCGGGCGCCAGGTCACCTGGTTGTGGCCGGTGTAGGTGCCGGGGGACTTGATGAAGGCCAGCGGTTCGGTCGGCGGCTTGAAGGCCAGTTCGGCGGCGTGGTCGGCGTAGTTCAGGCCGAGGGCGAACATGCTGCCGGTGGCCGGTGGCAGCCACTCGACCTGGTCTTCGGCGAGCAGGCGACCGTCTGCCAGGCGCACGGCGTTTTGGGCTTCGACCTGCACCTGGTGCGTGGCGCCTTCAAAGCGAATACGGGCATGTTTCATGACAGCTCCTCTGCCTTGATGTGGTTGACCAGCCGGCCCAGGCCACTGATCTCGACTTCAACCGTGTCGCCGGGTTGCACATCCACGCGGCCTTCGGGCGTGCCGGTGATCAGCACATCGCCTTCATGCAGGGTCATGAACTCGCTGATTTCGGCGATCAGTTGGGGAATGTCGCGCACCCAATTGGCGGTAGAGTTTTGCTGGCGCAGTTCGCCGTTGACGAACAGTTTCAGGCTCAATTGGTTGGGGTTGCCGATCTGGTCGCGGCCGACCAGTTCCGGACCGAGCGCACAGAAGCCGTCGCGACATTTGGCCTTCACGGCCGGGCGGTAGTAGCTGTCTTCGGGCAGGCTGAACTCATTGACGATGGTGTAGCCGGCTACGTGCGCCATGGCGTTCTCAACGCTGACGCGACTGGCGCTTTTACCGATCACCACGCCAAGCGCAGGGCCGGCCTGCAGGCGTTCACCGGTGGGATACACAACGCTGCCGTCATGGCCATTACGGGTGTTGGGGGTCTTGATGAACAGCACCGGCTTGACCGGTGGCTTCTGGTAAGGCGCTTGTTCGAATTCGGCGAGACGTTGGTTCAGCAACCCCTGGTAGTTCAGCGCAACGCCGAACAGGGTGCCGTTCGCAACATCGTGCAGGGCACGGCTCATGCTTTTCTCCTGGCAGTGACGGAGCGGATCAAGGCCGGCTCCTGGAATTATTGTTAACCTGTTAACGTTATAATTAAGATGTTAACTATCGTCAAGCGTGGCAAACTCTTCCGAGCGTGGTGCAGGGCTAAAATCCGGCGCAGGATGAGCGTTTCAGGCCGGCTGAGCCCCCAATAAAAAAGAGAACGTCGCGATGATCGATCGTAAGCCGATCCCCAACATCAACATCGGCCAGGTGTACGACCAGCGCTACAGCGATGCCGAAGTGCATTACGACAAGCTGGGCAACCTGGCGGAGTTTTTCGGCCGCAACATGCCCGTGCATCGGCACGACCGTTTTTTCCAGGTGCATTACGTCAAGAGCGGCGCGGTGCGCGTTTACCTGGATGACCAGCAATACCTGGAGTCGGGGCCGATGTTTTTCCTGACGCCGCCGACGGTGGCCCACGCTTTTGTCACCGAAGCGGACGCTGACGGGCACGTGCTGACGGTGCGCCAGCAACTGGTCTGGGGCCTGGTCGATGCTGACCCGACGCTGGTGCCCGGTTCGCAATTGCCGGCGGCCTGCGTTGCGCTGGCCCAGTTCCCGCCTGAAGTCAGGCGGCTGGAGTTTCTGTTCGAGGAACTGAGCAATGAAATCAACATGGCCAGCGCCGGGCGCAGTGCGGCGTTGGACAGCTTGACCCGCCTGATCATGATCAGCCTGCTGCGGCTTTGCGCCAACTCGCTGCAAGCCCGGCCTGCGCGTCATGAAGACCTGCGGATCTTCCATCGCTTCAACGAGTTGATCGAGGACCATTACCTGCAACATTGGCCGCTGTCGCATTACGCTGACCGCATAGGCGTCACGGAGGCACGCCTCAATGACGTGTGTCGACGGATCGCCGATTTGCCGTCCAAGCGCTTGATCCTGGAGCGGGTGATGCAGGAGGCCAAGCGGCTCCTGCTGTTCACGGGCAGTTCCGCCAGCGAAATCTGCTACCAGCTGGGCTTCAAGGACCCAGCCTATTTCAGCCGGTTCTTTCAGCGTTACGCGCAGATGACGCCGGGGGAATATCGCCAGCGGCAATCGGGTTTGCGGTGAGGCCGTCATCGTGACTTCTCTCAGGGCGTCATTGCACTCATGATCATTGCAGCGCTGTCGCCGAAAAATGGCTTTTACGGCGAACGGCTTGCACATTTCACAGCCCTGGGATCACCACAGCGCCACGCTGTAGCCGACGATGATGCGGCTTTCGTCGATGTCGCTGGTCAAGCCATTGCTCGATCGCAGGGTGGCATTGCGCAGCCGCACGTTGACGTTCTTCAACGGCCCGCTTTGTACGGTGTAGACCAGGTCGGTGTCGCGCTCCCATTCGCGGCCATTGCGCACGGTGGCGGTTTGCGCATGCGAGCCGTCGACATAGCGCGTCATGAAGGTCAGCCCAGGCACGCCGAGGGCGGCGAAGTTGTAGTCGTATCGCGCCTGCCAGGCATCGGTGTTGGCCTTGGTGAAGATGTTGATGGTCACCAGGTTGACCGAATAGGGGTCTTGGCCCGGGAAGGCAAAGTCGCCGTCACCGGACAGGTTCTGATAGCCCAGGCCGAATTTGTGGGCCCCCACCGACAGGCTGAACATGCCGTTGAAAAAGCGGTTGTCGATTCGCCCGCCATCGACCCTGGAAGGGCTGCGCAGCCGTGCGCTGCCTTGTTCACGGGTGTCGAAATAACGCAGGTCGCTGCGCAGGCTCACGCCTTCGGCCAGCGGCAGGTCATGCACCAGGCCGATAAAATTCTGCCGGTAAATGTCCTGCATTTGCGCGTAGTAGTAGGTCGCCGCCAGATGAGGGTTGATGGCGTAGGTGCCACCGGCCAGGTCCAGGTGGCTGCTGGTGACACCGCCGTAACTCATCGATTCATTGTTGGAGGAGTCGCGCAGGTTCTGTTTCTCCAGGCGGCCGACGTTGAGGGTCAGGCCGTCGATCTCCTGGGAGGTCACCAGCTCACCGTTATAGGTCGACGGTAGCAAGCGGGTGTCGTTGTAGGCGGCCACCGGCAACAACGGTTGCAGGGTGCCGAGCTTAAGGACGGTTTTGGAGACGCGTAGTTTGCCGGTCAGGCCGAGTTCGCTGTAGCTGTCGGCCGGCTCGCCGCTGGCACCCGCCGGCAGCAGGCCGGTACCTCGACGGTCACGGCTGGAGTCGAGTTTGAGCCCAAGCTCACCCAAGGCATCCACGCCAAAACCGACCACGCCCTGGGTGTAGCCTGACTCCAGGCGCAACACAAAGCCCTGTGCCCATTCTTGCGCCTGGTTCTGCGGCGCGTTGCTCTGGCGAAAGTCGCGGTTCATATAGAAGTTGCGCAGGTCCAGGTTGGCCTTGCTGTCCTGGATAAAATCGGCGTGGGCAACCAGAGGGGTAAACGCGGCGCACAGGCCAGCGCTTGCCGCCGTGCGTAAGAAGCACGAATGCATGAGGGACGTTCCTTTTGTTGTTTTTGTGGGTATGGCCCCTGTCAGCTCAGGGCTGGCATATTGTTAACATGTTATCGTTGTGCGCGGTAGGTGGTTTTGCAATATTTTGAAAAAATGTTTCTAGGTTAACGTTTTTTCGGGGCGGCCTTATTGCACGGGCGTAGCACCGACTCTAAGCTTCGACGCTTCGACCTCAACTGTGCGTGGAACCATGTCAACCCCTAGACCATCCCTTACGCTGACTTTGCTCCAGGCCCGCGAGGCGACCATGGCGTTCTTTCGGCCGTTGCTCAATGAACATGACCTGACCGAACAGCAGTGGCGAGTCATTCGGATCCTGCGCCAGCAGGGCGAGTTGGAGAGCCATCAACTGGCGCACCTGGCGTGCATCCTCAAACCCAGTCTGACCGGCGTGCTGAGCCGTCTGGAGCGGGACGGTATCGTCCGGCGCAGGAAGTCATCCGAAGATCAGCGCCGCGTGTTCATCGCCCTCACTGAACAGGGGCAGCAGTGCTTCGTCGACATGAGCGCAGGGATGGAAAGCAACTACCTGAAGATTCAGGAGCAGTTTGGTGAAGAGTCGTTGGCGCAATTGCTCGAGCTGCTTAACAAGCTCAAGAGCCTGAAGCCTTAGTGGTCTTGCCTGGCAGGCAATGACAAGAAGGTTTGTCACGTCCAGTCAAGTGCCGCGCTCTGGCCTGGCCTCTAATAAGCTGACTTACCGCCCCCCCCATAAGAGGACATGATCATGTGGACCAAACCCGCCTATACCGATATGCGCATTGGCTTTGAAGTGACGATGTACTTCGCCACTCGATGAGCCCCCCGATACGCCTGGAAACGGCGCGCCAGCCCTAGGTGTGCGCTGTACATCGACTATTTCGCCGGGCTGGACTTGAACACGCCGCTGAGGACAAAGGCGTAGCGTTCCGGACGGATAAAGAACGTGGTGCGGTCGCAGCAGCGGCCGTCGGCAAAGTACGAGGTGCGCTCCATCACCAGCAGCGCCGCGCCGCGTTTGACGTGCAAGGTGCTGGCCAGGCTTGCATCGGCGGCTTGCGCACGAATGGCCAGGTCGGCACGGGTGACGGCCTGGCCGGTGATCGATTCCAGGATCGAATAGATCGGTTGATGCTCAACGTCGGCCCAGACCACACTGGCCAACTCGGCCGGCAGGTGGCTGCGGCCCAGGGCGATGGGTTCGTCATCCACGAAATGCAGGCGCTCCAACAGCAGGCAATCGTGCGCGGCTTCAAACAATCCCTTCAAGGCTTCCGGAACAGGCTGCAGCGTGTGGCTGATCACCTGCATGCTCGGTTTGAGTCCTTGCAATAACAAGGCTTCATGGAAACTGCGCAACGCATCCAGGCCATGTCGAACCTGTTTCGCCGCGACGAACGTGCCTTTGCCTTGCTTGCGCTCTACCACGCCGTCGTCGCTGAGCTTGCCCACCGCCAGGCGCACCGTGACGCGGCTGACCCCAAAGCGTTCGCCCAGTTCGGCTTCTGAAGGCAGTTTGCCGGAGGGTTCGAAATCACCGCGCTGAATCTCCTCCAGCAAACGATGGGCGATCTGTTCGTAGAGCGAGGTGGTGCTGTCGCGAAGAATGGACGTAGACACGGTCGGCTTCCAGGGGCCTCGGAGTGGGGCGGTGCGCCTTCACTTCTAAGGTTATAAAAATAGGTTATTGGGACAACTTGTATTAATACGTATTATGTCAGGTATTCCCATTGTAAACGACCTGACGATACTTGCCATGCCCGACTCCTTGCCTTACGCACCGCTGCAAGCCGACGCCCTGACGGTCGATGCCATCAGTTTCAGCTACCCCAACGGGCATCGGGTGTTCAACGCTTTCAGCCTGAACGCCAAGCCGGGCGAATTCGTCGCGATCCTCGGGCCGTCCGGCTGCGGGAAAACCACGTTGTTGAATCTGTTGTCGGGTTTTCAACAACCCCAGAGCGGCCAGATCAGCATCAACCAGACCGCCGTGCGGCCGGAGCGCTCGGAGTTGGGCTATGTGTTTCAGGCACCGCAGTTGTTCCCCTGGCTGAGCGCGCTGGAAAACGTGCGTTTCGGCCTGCGGATGACGGCACAGCTCAACGAGGATCAACAGCGCGCGCAGGCCTTGCAGTACTTGCGTCTGGTCGGTCTGGAAAGCGCGGCGCAACGCTTGCCCCATCAACTGTCGGGGGGCATGCAGCAGCGCGTCTCCCTGGCCAGGACCTTGGCGTTGGAGCCCAGTGTATTGCTGATGGACGAACCCTTCGCCGCGCTGGATGCGATCAGCCGCAACAGCATGAATGAAGAGACGCTGCGGATCTGGGCCGAACTGGGCCAGACGGTGCTGTTCATCACCCACGACATCGACGAGGCGGTGTTCCTGGCCGACCGGGTCATCGTGCTCAACGTCGCCCCGGGCGGCATCCATAGCGAACTGGACATTCATCTGCCACGTCCGCGTTCCAACCTGAAAACCCGTCGCCTGCCGGCCTTTCTTGATTACCGCAATGAGCTGATGGAGCGCATTTCCCACGTCATGGAAGCGGCCGACGCCATCGCTGATCCCACCCCCCGTCAACCTGAGTTAACCGCATGATCAAACGTTCGCTGCTTGCTCTTTCCTTGTCTGTTGCCGCCTTGGCAAGCAGCACATTTGCCGTGGCTGCCGAAGAGAAACCCCTGCGCGTGGGGTATGTGTTCGCCATGGCCAACGCCCCGGCGCTGATCGCCGACAAGCAGGGTTACTACCGCGAGGAAGGCTTGAATGTCGACCTCAAGGCCCTGGGCGATGGCCCGGTGATCCAGCAGGCGTTGGCGGCCGGTGAACTGGACGTGGCCTATGTCGGCACACCGCCGGTGTACCAATGGTTTTCCCGCGGCCTGCAAAGCCGGATCCTGGCCAAGGTCAACTACGGGCAAGCCGCGGTCATTGTCGACGCCAAGAGCCCGATCAACAGCCTGGAGCAGCTCAAGGGCAAAAAACTCGCCGGGGTCAAGAAGGGCAGTGGCATGGACGTGCTGTTGCGCGGCTATGTGCTGAAAGAAAAAGCCGGGCTCAATCCGGACAAGGACCTGGACATCATCGACATGCCACCGGGCAACATGAACGCGGCGCTGGAGCGCGGGATTGTCGATGCGGCGTTTTCCTGGGAACCCTTTGTCAGCCAATCGTTGCTGCGCGGGTCGAGCCGGATTCTGCTCGACGTCAACCAGGCGCTGCCGAATTACCCGTGGTACGTGGTGATCGCGCTGCCGAAAACCTTGCAGGAACGTCCGGACGATGTGGTCAAGCTGCTGCGCGCGCACCGCAAGGCCATCGCGTTCCTCAATGAGCATCCTGACGAGTCGAACCGGATCATCGCCGAGGCGTTCAAGCTTGAAGCGGTACAAGGGCCCGACGGCCAGACCATTGCCCCGCAGGCCATCGTCGCCCAGGCACGGACGCGATTGGGCTGGTCGGCGGACTTGCAGGCTGCGGACATCCAATTCATCCAGCGGCTGATGAATTACTCCCACGCGCTGGGCTTTATCGACACCACGCTCAAGACCGAGCAGATCGTGGATACCTCCTACCTGGAAAAAGCCTCGCGCTGAGTCTGAGCCTGTCATGTCCTTGCCAAAACCGAATTGGGGATGGGCTTCGCTGCCATTCCTGCTGTTGATCTGGATGGCCCTGGCCAGCCGCTTTCCCACCTACATCCTGCCGCAGCCCTGGGATGTGGCGCGCGAAGCCGTGCGCTGGCTCAGCGACGGTTCGCTGTGGCAGCACCTCAGGGCGAGTGTCCTGGAAGAAGTCGGCGGCTTCTGCGCCGCAGTGCTCGTGGCGATTGGGTTGGGCACCGCCGGTGGCCTGTCTTCGCGCTTTCGCGATTTCATCTCGCCGCTCAACAGCCTGTTCATGGCGATCCCACCCATCGCCTGGGCGCCGCTGATCATGATCATTTTCGGCCTGGGCTATGTCTCGATTGTGCTGGTGATTTTCATCGCAGCGGTGTTCCCCATGGCGGTCACGATCCAAGAGGGCGTACAGAGCATTCGCGGTGGCGAAGTCCGCGCCGCACGCACCTTGGGCGCCAATGCCGGGCAACTGCTGGCCCACGTTTATCTACCCGCTTCATTGCCGTTCGTGACCGCAGCCTTGCGCATCGGCTTCAGCCAGGGTTGGCGGGCATTGGTTGCGGCGGAAATGATCGGCGCTTCCCAAGGCATTGGCTGGATGGTCTCCACGGGCGGGCAGATCGGCAACAGCAGCCAGGTGCTGCTGGGCATCGTGCTGATCGGCCTGATTGCCTGGCTGATGGAGAGTTTTGTGTTCCGGCGCATCGAGCGTCACTACCAGAAATGGCGCGTGCAGTGAGCATCGCCATGTGTCTTCAAACCTTCAGTGGACCACTGCACGAGGTGTCATGTGAGTAACGTTTTCGATCCCCGCGAAGCCGGGCACTACATTGCCCCGCAAGGCCTCTACGAACGCAACAAGAAACGCCCGTTCCTGGGCAGCATCCACTGTGATCGCGACACGCTGGTCGCTGGCCAATGGGATGAAATCACCCTGGTCTACGAGGTGGGAGGCAGCGGCCTGGCCGACGGCGCGTGGTTGAAACTGGCCTTCAAGTTCTACTCCGACTGGGCGCTGTTCCAGACCTCGAATCCGGCCGGGCCCAACTACGTCAGCGCCGAGTATCAGGCGGGGGAACTGGTCCCTGGCCAGAGCCAGGCCACGGTGCAGCATTTGAAAGTGCGCTTCGACCAGAAGGGGCATGAGCGGCCGTTCCAGAAAGCGATCATCATCGACATCATCGACGGCTACCTGAACCCCGGTGACAAAATCACCATTCGCCTGGGCGACCGTCGCCAGGGCGGGGCGGGCACGCGGGTGCAGAGTTTCGTCGAGAAAGACTTCCGTTTCCGTCTATTCATCGACCCCTTGGGCAGCTCGAAATTTGCCGAGGTGCCAGGCGATCCGTTGCTGAACATCGTGCCGGGGCCAGCGCAGAGCGTGCAGTTGATCGTGCCGCGGCTGGTCAGCGCCGGTGAGGCGTTCGACGTGCTGCTGCGGGTCGACGATGCCTGGGGTAACACGTGCCGCAACCTGCCGCTCAAGGGGGTGTTGAGCCTGCTTGACCCTGAAGGCGGCGAGCGCCAACAAGCGTTTACCCTGGCCAATGAAGGGTGGGCGACGGCGCGGCTCGAGGGGTTTGACCTCGGGGCGGTGGGCGAGTGGCGATTGTCTGCCGAGGTGGAAACGCCTGGCGTGCGCGGCGCCCAGGCTTTCGTCAGCGTCGACCCGGCCGGCAGCGCATTGCGTCCGCTGTACGCCGACCTGCATGTGCACTCCGATGACACCGTGGGCACCAACGACACGCTGTACAACCTCAGTTACGGTCGCGATGTCGCCGGCCTCGATGTACTCGGCTATACCGCCAACGACTTCAATATCACCGAGCAACGCTGGGATCAGGCGGTGAAGCTGATTCATGAACTCAACGAGCCCGGCCGTTTCGTCTGCTACCCCGGCACCGAGTGGTGCGGCAACTCCTGTGCGGGCGGCGACCGCAATGTCGTATTCCTGCATGATCGCAAGCCCGAGTTTCCGTTCGACAACCAAGGGCGGTTGGTGCGCTCCTTTGAATGGAACGAGTTCACTGCCGGTACCATCAAGCCGGGCGCCTGGCCGGTGGATGAGTTATACGCGGCCTATGCGAAAGACCCGGAAGGTCACCTGATGATGCCCCATGTCGGCGGGCGCCGCTGCAACCTCGACTGGCACCACCCGGAGCTGGAGCGCTTGATCGAAGTCGGCTCGGCCTGGGGCCAGTTCCATTGGGTCTACGCCGAAGCCCTGCAGCGCGGCTATCGGGTCGGCGCCGCGGCGAACAGTGATGAGCATCAGGGCCGTTGCGGCGGCGGTGTACCGGCCACGGCGGTGTTCGGTTCGCGCGGCGGGCTGACCGGCGTAGTCGCCGACGGCTTCGACCGCGCGAGTGTCGGCAAGGCGCTGCGTGCCCGGCGCACGTTTGCCACCACCGGCGAGCGTTCGTTTGCCAGCCTGCGTCAGGGCCGGCACTTCATGGGCGAGGTGTTCACGGCGGATTCGAACGCAACGTTGGACTATCGATTGCTGGGCGAGGCGGGCTGGGAGCAGGTGGATTTGTTCGATGGCGATCAACGCATATGGTCGCGCAACCTGCATCAGGAGCTGGGCTTTTCCACCCAACGTATTCGCCTGCGCCTGGGCGGCGCGCGGATCAAGGATCGTTATCGCGGTGCCTATTGGACCGGCGAGGTTCGGGTAACCGGGGCGGTGATCAACGGCTTTCGCGCCTTGGGCCTGGATCATCCGGAGCAAACCGTGTGGCGCAAGGACGCCACGACCCTGGCCTTTCGCACTGACACCAACGGCGACACCGACAGTATCGAAATCGACCTGTCGCAGTTGGTCGGCGCGAGGTTGCAGGTGTGCAGCCGCATCGACAACTACATCAAGGTCGGCGATCCGTCTGAACCGCAACCCTACGTGCATGCGCCGACGGTGCTGATGGAGCTGTCCGGCGAAGAACTGCTGGCGCAGTCCCAGGTGATCGAAGAGTTGCCGGGCGCCGAATTGAAAGTCTCCCTTGAACGAACCACCGCTGCACCGCTGCCGCGCGAGCTGCAAGGCACGATCGAGCTGGCCCGACTCAACCTGCAAGCGGGCCGTGAGCATCCGCTGTTCATCTGTGCGCGCCAGCGCGATCAGTCCCGGGTCTGGACCTCGGCGCTGTTCCTGACACTGACTTGAGGCCGTCGCGTTCAGACCGTACGTCAGCACGTTTGATGACTGGACAGGGAAGTCCGCTACGTCAGTTGGCCGGCATTCGCGGACCGAGCGCCCTCTCATGAGGGCCATGCCCAGTGAAGGGTAAACGGGACGAACTCACTTCTCCCATTGTTCAAGCAGAATCGAAACAAACTTCTCTGCGGCTGGAGATAACGAAGCGCCGCGTCGGTAAACCAGCCCCAGTGAGCGGTTCACCACGGGCTCTACCAACGGGATGCTGACCAACGTTGGGTGATCCACGGCCGGCATCGCCAGGCTGGGGACGGCTGATACCCCGAGGCCCGCTTCCACCAGGCCCAGGGACGTCGAAAGATGCTGCACCTCATAGAACCACTGCGGGCGCCAACTCAACCCCGACAAGGCATGATCGAGCAACATCCGGTTGCCGCTCAGGCGTCCGACACCGATCAGACGGTAATTGCTGAGTTCCGACCAGGTCACCGCACTGCGTTCGGCCAATTCATGATCGCGTCGACACGCTAAGACAAAAGGCTCGTCGACCAAGGGGACGAACTCTATGTCGGGGTGCTGGCCGCTCATCATGTTGATGCCGAAGTCGGCTTCGCCGCGCAGTACCGCCTCCAGCCCTTCGTTCGCGCTCAGATCAAGCAGGCGGATCCGGATCTGTGGATAGCGCTCGTTGTAGAGGCGTATGACCGAAGGCAGGAAATAAAAGGCTGCGGTGGGGATACAGGCCAGGGTCACGCGCCCGCTTTGGCGTTCGGCCAACTCGCGGATATTGAGTATGGAGTCGTCGAAGTCGTCCAGCAGGCGGCGAGCCTTGGGTAGAAAGTCCCGCCCCACGCTGGTGAGGCTCACTCTTCTTGTGGTGCGGTCGAGTAGGGCTGTACCCAAGCCTTCCTCAAGTTTTTTCATGCGTCTGCTCAGCGCGGGCTGGGACAGGTGCAAGGCTTCAGCCGCTTCGTGGAAGCTGCCGAGTTCTGCGATTTTCACGAAAGATCGGATGTCGTTTAGCTCATATTGCATTTTTTATACCTCAACCAGAGGGGGCGGCGGCGCTCGCTCATCCTAATTTTATCATTCGCCAAACGCAATAATCCGGCCGATTTTTGCATTGGAAACATTTTTCAAAGCCTGCGACTCTTGCTTCAAGAGCATTAATCACCCCGATTGATCAATAAGAGTTAGTTTTCATGCAACGAATTCCTTGTGTGCTTATGCGCGGTGGTACGTCCAAGGGGCCGGTATTTCTCGCCTGGGACCTCCCTGATTCGATCGAGCAGCGCGATGAGTTGTTGCTCAACCTGATGGGCTCTGGCCACGAGCTGGAGATTGACGGGATCGGCGGTGGCAGCCCCCAGACAAGCAAGGTCGCGATCGTCAGCCCATCCCTGCACCCGGATGCCGATGTCGACTATTTGTTCGTTCAGGTCATGGTGTCCCAGCGTCGAGTCGATACAGCGCCCAATTGCGGCAATATGCTGTGCGCCGTAGGCCCGTTTGCCGTTGAGCAAGGGCTGGTCAAGGCCTCTAAAGGCCGCACGCTCGTGCGTATTCGCAACCTCAACACCGGGACGTTCGTGAACGCCGAGGTCTACACCCCCGAAGGAACCGTCAGCTATGAGGGCGACACCGCCATTGACGGCGTGCCGGGGACTGCCGCTCCGGTGCAACTGACCTTCCTCGATGCCGCGGGCAGCAAAACCGGCAAGCTTTTCCCGACGGGGCAGACACAGGACGTGATTGACGGCATCCCGATGACGTGCATCGACATGGCCATGCCAATGATGATCATCGAGGCGGGCCAATTGGGTAAGCGCGGTGATGAAAGCCCGGCTGAACTGGACGCCGACAAGGCGTTCCTGGGGCGTCTGGAGTCCCTGCGACTGCAGGCCGGCCTGGCAATGGGCCTGGGCGATGTGAGTGACAAAGTGATTCCCAAGCCTGTCCTGGTGTCTACGGCCAAGGCGGGCGGAACCATTCAGGTGCGTTATTTCATGCCGCATAATTGCCACCGCGCACTGGCGATTACAGGCTCCATTGGCCTGGCGACCGCATGTGTGACCGACGGCAGTGTGATTGCGCAATTGCTGGGCGGGGTGAGTGAGCCGCGCTTGAAACACGTGCGGATTGAACATCCAAGTGGTGGAATAGACGTTGTCTTGTCCTACACCGGTGCTCAGGGTGAGACAATTCGTGCCTCGGTCGTGCGTACGTCGCGCAGGCTGTTCTCCGGTTATGTATACGCTGCGGCTTCCCGACGACTCGCCGGGTAACTCCCCCTAGTCGTACCGTTTCTGCATCAGAACAATTCTAAAAATGGGTGATGCCATGAAGTTTGTAAAATCGCTCTACGTCCAGATTCTCTTCGCCGTTGTGTTGGGCGTGCTGGTCGGGCATTTTTGGTCGCAACAGGCTGTTGCCTTGAAGCCGCTGGGTGATGCCTTTATCAAGCTGATCAAGATGATGATCGCGCCAGTGGTGTTCTGCACGATCGTCACCGGTATCGCCGGCATGAGCGACAAACGCTCCCTCGGGCGTTTGTTGAGCAAGACCCTGCTGCTGTTCCTGGGCCTGACCGTGATCAGCCTGATCATCGGCCTGGTGTCGGTCTACCTGTTCAAGCCCGGCGTGGGCATGAACATCGACCCTGCGCAATTAAGTACCAAGGGGCTGTCGCAGTACACCGAGTCCGCGGCGAAGCTGGGCGTGGTCGAGTTTTTCATGCACATCATCCCGGAGACGTTCATCGGCGCTTTCAACAAGGGTGAAGTGCTGCCGGTGCTGTTCATTGCGGTGCTGTGCGGTTTTGCGCTTTCGTCGATTGGCGAGCGTGGCAAGCCGGTATTGGATGTACTGGAATCGGCTTCACACATGGTGTTCAAGATCTTCTCCTACCTGATGCGCTTCGCTCCCATCGGCGCCTTTGGTGCCCTGGCGTTCACGGTAGGGCAGTACGGCATCACCTCGCTGGGCTCGTTGGCCAAGCTGATCATGACGTTGTATATCGCCTGTGCGTTCTTTGTCTTTGTGGTGCTGGGCAGTATCTGCCGCGCCCATGGCTTCAGCCTTTGGAAGTTGCTGCGCTACTTGCGCGAAGAGTTCCTGGTGGTGCTCGGGACGTCTTCTACCGAGCCGGTGATGCCGCGGATGCTGGAAAAGCTCCAGGCCCTGGGTTGCAAGAAAAGCGTGGTGGGGCTGGTGTTGCCCACGGGCTACTCGTTCAACCTCGACGGCACGGCGATCTACCTCTCGCTGGCCGCCGTGTTCATTGCCCAGGCCTGCAACATCGACCTGAGCCTGACACAGATCGTGACCATGCTGGCAATCATGCTGTTGTCCTCGAAGGGCGCGGCGGGTGTCACCGGCTCGGGTTTTGTCGCACTGGCGTCGACCCTGACGGTGATCCATGACATTCCCCTGGCCGGCCTTGCCTTGCTGATCGGTATCGACCGCTTCATGTCGGAAGCCCGGGCGTTGACCAGCCTGGCCAGCAACGCGGTGGCGACCGTGGTGATATCGCTCTCGGAGAATGCCTGTGACCGCGAAGTCTTGATGCGGACTCTGGAAGGCAAGCCTTCGCCTGACGTGCCCCCGGTCCTGACGCCACACTGGGATGATGTGAAGGTCACCAAACACGTCTGACCGGTCACGGCTCAGGCCTGCCCCCCCAATTAAATCAATGAATACCCCCCGCCAGGCACCGTTGGTCGTGCCATCTGGCGGGAACGGGGTCGCGCGCCTGTGCGTCGGCCACGCTACTCATAAGAACAAGAGAACTTACCTATGCTCGCATTGCTTGGCTTGGCCATGGTGGTGGTCTTCACCTTCCTGATAATGACCAAACGCTTGTCGCCGATTGTCGCCCTGACGGTGGTGCCTATCGTGTTCGCCGTCATCGGTGGGTTCGGTGGCACAACCGGCAAGATGATGCTCGATGGCTTGAAAATGGTCGCGCCTTCAGCGGCGCTGTTGCTGTTCGCGATCCTGTTTTTCGGCTTGATGATTGACGCCGGTTTGTTTGACCCGCTGATTCGCAAGATCCTCAAGCGCGTCAACGGCGACCCGATGAAAATCGCTGTCGGCACCGCGTTGCTATCGCTGGTGGTGGCATTGGACGGCGACGGCACCACCACCTACATGATTACCTGTGCGGCCATGCTGCCGCTGTATAAACGTATCGGCATGAACCCGATGATTCTGGCCACCATTGCCATGCTTTCCCTGAGCATCATGAGCGGCATGACCCCTTGGGGAGGCCCCGCCACCCGAGCGATCGCAGCGTTGGGCCTGGACGCCGGTGCTTACTTCGTGCCCTTGCTGCCGACCATGATTGGCGGCGCGATGTGGGTGGTGTTCACCGCATTCCTGCTGGGGCGTGCCGAGCGCAAGCGCATCGGTAACGTGCAATTGCAAAGCGGCGGCGGTAACTGCTACATCGAAGCGATCCTCGAGGACACGCCGTACAAACGCCCGAAACTGGCCTACATCAACCTGTTGCTGGTGATCGCGGTGATGGTTGCCCTGGTCATGGGCATCATGCATTCGGCGATCCTGTTCCTGATCGGGTTCGTGCTGGCATTGATGATCAACTATCCGCAACTGGACATTCAGAAGGAACGCATCCTGGCCCATTCGGGCAACGCCATGACCGTCGTGCTGCTGGTGTTCGCCGCGGGTATTTTCGCCGGGATTTTCTCCGGTACCAAAATGGTCGATGCCCTTGCGCAAACCCTGGTTGACTGGATCCCACCCTCCTGGGGGCATCTGTTTCCGCTGGTGGTGGCAGTTACCAGCATGCCGCTGACGTTCGTGCTGTCCAACGATGCTTATTACTTCGGGGTCGTGCCGATCCTGGCTAACGCTGCCGCCGCCTATGGCATCGATCCGGTGGAGATCGCCCGCGCGTCGATTCTGGGTCAACCGGTCCACCTGATGAGCCCGTTGGTTGCTTCAACCTTGTTGTTGGTCGGCATGGTCGATCGCGATATCGGCGACTTCCAGAAAGCCACCGTCAAATGGGCTGTGCTCACCTCCTTGGTCATCACGGCGCTGGCGCTGTTGACCGGAGCGATCAGCCTCTTCACCTGATTCAACCAGGCCACTGGGTTCTTCTTCTGACGCGCCTCACCCGCGAGGCGCGCGACTTCCTGCACTTCAAATAACAACAATGAGTAGTTTGCCATGAGCACTTTGCATTCCCGACGCGCGCTGTTTTCAGTTATTGGTTTGTTGCCGCTTGCCACTGCCAGTGCAGAAGGATTTATCGACGACAGCAAACTCAAGCTGCAATTACGCAACGTCTATTTCAATGAAAACTTCCGTGACGAGCATGGCATGAGTGCCCGAGCCGCGAGGACGGCGAAGAGCGAGCGGACTGAATGGGCCCAGGGGTTTCTGTTGGACTACCAATCGGGATACACCCCAGGCACCCTCGGGTTCGGGGTCGATGCCCTTGGCCTGCTCGGGGTCAAGCTCGACTCCGGCCGTGGTCGCAGCGGTACCGGGTTGTTGCCCGTCCATGATGACGGGCGTGCGGCTGACGAATTTGCAAGCCTGGGTGTGACGGCCAAAGCCCAACTGGCCAAGACCACCGTCAAATACGGCACCTTGTTACCCAAGACACCGGTACTGATCTACAACGATGCACGCCTGATACCGCAAACCTACCAGGGCGCGCAGATCAGCAGCCTCGACATCCAGAATCTGAGCCTCACCGGGGGCCGCCTGGATCGCTTCAAGTTGCGTGACTCCAGCAACAGCATGCCGATCGTGCCCGATGGCTACAGTGGCGATAAATCCGGCGACTTCAGCTACGCCGGTGCCGAATACAAACTGGGGAAAAACATCCGGTTGAGTTACTTCTACGGCGAATTGGAGAACTTCTACCGCCAGAACTTCGCCGGTATCCAGCACGATCTGCCGTTGGGCGGCGGCGTGCTGACCAGCGACCTGCGCTACTTCAACAGTGTCGATAGCGGTTCTGCCTACGCAGGCAAGATCGACAACGACATGTTCAGCGGCCAACTGTCTTACGCCATTTCAGGTCACACCTTCGGCGGCGGGTACCAGGCCCTCAGGGGCGACGCCGGTTTGCCCTATATCAGTGGCGCCACCGTTTATTCGTTCAGCAATGCCGGGATAGGCAAGTTCATCGAGGAGGATGAAAAGACCTGGATGCTGAGCTACGGCTATAACTTTGCCGCCCTCGGGGTGCCGGGCCTGACGTTCTCCACCCGCTACTTGAGCGGTAACGACGGCAAGTCCTCGACCACGGTCAAGGAATGGGAGCGGGACGCCGAAGTGGCCTACGTGGTGCAACAAGGCACCTTCAAAGGGTTGGGCGTGCGGTTGCGTAACTACGTGTACCGTGCCGACTACTCCCGTGGCCGGGACAGCAACCGTATTTACTTTACCTACGACATCGCACTCTGGTGAAATCGCCGATCGCGGCTCTGCGACGTTCGCAGGCCGCGTTTTTATTGGCGGCTTCATCGGATAAGACGAAGGAAATAAATGATGTCGTTCAAAACTAAAATACTGCTGCTGACCTTATTACCGGTGATGTTGTTTGCGCTTGTTTTAGGTTTGAGCGCCCGTGGCACGTTGCAGTCCCAGGCCGAGCAGGAAGTCGCACAGACTCGCGAGCGGCTGCTCGAGGAAAGCCGCACTCGACTCACGGACTACGCGAGCATCGCTCGTACTTCCATCGCCGAACTCTATGATCGGGCCGCGACCGGGGACCTCGCCAGCCGCGCCTTGGCAATCAGCCGCTTGTCCAAAGTGAAGTATGGCGACGACGGCTATTTCATCGGCTACGACAGTCAGGTTGTGCGCCTGTTTCGCGGTGACAGCAGCGAAGGCGTCGGCACCAATATGAGTGATCGCAAAGACATCAACGGGAAGTTCTTGAACCGTGAAATGGTCGAAGCGGGAAAAAACGACACCCACTTCGTCACGTACTCAGGTGGGGTCGTCAACACCGATAAAGTCGTGCCCAAGCTCGCTTACAGTTTTTATTTGCCCAAGTGGGACATGGTCGTCGTCACCGCGATCAACCTGGACAGTATTGAAGTTCAGGTGGCCAAGGTGCGCGCCGCCGTGGACCAGCGCATCAGCAACCTGATGTACAGCATTGTGCTTATCGCCGTCGCGCTGATCGGCATTATCGGGGCGCTGGCGCTCGTGCTGGTCAAACGCAGTCTAGGCCCCTTGACCTTGATTCGGGCGCACCTTGATGAAATCGCCGCGGGGGAGGGGGACCTGACGCGGCGGCTACCGCAGGTCAGTCGAGACGAACTGGGGCAACTGGCCGGTTCGTTCAATGCCTTTATCGAAAAAATCCACAGCCTTGTCAGCCAGATCGTCGCCATGAGCGAACAGTTGACGGGGTCGGTCAGTCGGGTGGCCGAGCAGAGCAGGCAGATTGATCGGGC
This sequence comes from Pseudomonas sp. MPR-R2A5, assembly GCF_058793055.1. Classification (NCBI taxonomy): domain Bacteria; kingdom Pseudomonadati; phylum Pseudomonadota; class Gammaproteobacteria; order Pseudomonadales; family Pseudomonadaceae; genus Pseudomonas; species Pseudomonas sp. MPR-R2A5. The sequence continues at coordinate 37,198 of NZ_JBXAFK010000050.1, read as the reverse complement.
CATGGACCAGCAGCGCCAGGAAACCGACCAGGTGGCGGCGGCGATAAACCAGATGTCATCGGCGGCGCAGGAAGTGTCGCTCAGCGCGCAAAATGCTGCGGAAGCTGCCGTCGAGACCGACAAGCAGTCCCAGCACGCGCGGCAAATCGTCAATGGCAGCATTACTCGGATGCAGGCACTCAGGGGGGAGCTGGATGAGAGTGGGGTCTCCATGGCGAGTCTGCAAAACGATGTGACGTCGATCGTCACTGTGCTGGATGTTATTCGCTCGATCGCCGAGCAGACCAACCTTCTTGCGCTGAATGCGGCCATTGAAGCGGCCCGTGCCGGTGAGGCGGGGCGCGGTTTTGCGGTGGTTGCTGACGAAGTGCGCGCGTTGGCCAGTCGTACTCAACGCAGCACCCAGGAAATCCAGGTGATGGTTGAGCGTCTCAATAGCGCAACCGGCGGTGTGGTCAAGGCGATGCACCAATCGACCGAAGCCGCGCAAGGCGCGAGTGCGCAGGCTGATCAGGCGGGTGAGTTCCTGGGCAATGCTGTCGAGCTGATTGCGACGATCAATGCGATGAACGCACAGATCGCCAGTGCCGCCGAGGAGCAGACCTCGGTGGCTGAGGAGATCAACCGTGGGGTCCATCAGATCGCGCGGGCCATTGATTCGGTGGCCAACCAGACTCAACTGGGGGTCAAGACGGTCGATGAGTTGTATACCATCGGCAGTCGTATGCAAGGTTTGCTGGGGCAGTTCAAAATTTGATGGCCTGGGCCTGGATTGACACGCAGCACGCGTCAATGCAGGCCAAGGCGATGATTGCTTTCATGCGCTATCCGGGTAAACGAAAACGCTCTTTCATCACGCGTTGACGGCCACTGCGCGTTGTTTGCGATACAGGATTGTCGTCGCGGTGAACCCGCACAGCGCAGCAAACATCAGCCAGTAGGCCGGCGATGCCTTATCGCCTGTCGCCTGCACGAGCATGGTCGACACGGCAGGCGTAAACCCTCCAAATACAGCCGTCGCCAAACTGAAGGCCAGGGAAAACCCGACAACCCTTACGTTTTGCGGCATCACCTCTGTCAGCGCAGCGACCATCGCGCCGTTGTAAATACCGAAGAAGAAAGAGAAGTACAGCAGTACGCAGAGCAGCCGTTCGAAACTTGCCGCTGCGGCCAGCCAGTGCATGGCCGGATACGCGGTGAATATGCACAGCAGGGAAATCGCCAACAATAAGGGGCGACGGCCGATGCGGTCCGAGAGTGTGCCGCCGATGGGCAACCAGATGAAGTTGCTCAGGCCGACGAAGAGCGTGACGACCAGGCTGTCGGTGGTGCTCAGGTTGAGTACGGAGCGGCCATAGGTGGGGGTGTAGACCGTAATCAGGTAGAACGTAGTGGTCGTCATGGACGCCAATAGACCGCCTGCCAGCACCGTGCGCCAGTTGTCGCGCATGGAGCGAAACACTTCATTGGCACTTGGGTGATGCCGGCGCGCTTTGAACGCCTCGGTTTCCTGCAGGGAGCGGCGGATGATGAAGATGAACGGAATAATCACGCAACCGATGAAGAACGGGATCCTCCATCCCCAGGCAGCGACCTCGGCAGCTGCCATGGAGGCGTTGATGGTGTAACCCAGCGCTGCCGCAAGAATGATCGCCACCTGTTGGCTGGCCGACTGCCAACTGGTGTAGAAACCGCATCGCCCCGGTGTGGCGATTTCAGCCAGATACACTGAAACACCGCCCATTTCCGCGCCGGCGGAGAAGCCCTGCAACAGCCGCCCCAACAACACCAATATGGGCGCCGCGATACCGATGCTGGCATAGCCGGGTACCAACGCGATCAATACTGTTCCGGCGGCCATGATCGAGAGCGTCACAATCAGGCCCTTGCGCCGTCCAACCTTGTCGATGTAAGCCCCGAGCACGATAGCGCCCAGTGGACGCATCAAGAACCCGGAACCGAATACGGCGAAGGTCATCATCAGCGAAGCGAACTCGCTGGTGGCAGGAAAGAACGTCTGGGAAATGTAGGTCGCGTAGAAGCCGAACAGAAAGAAGTCGAACTGTTCGAGAAAATTGCCGCTGGTGACCCGCAGGATGGCGCCCAGTTTTGAACCCTTGGACGGGGTGTCTTGCGTTGTTGTTTTCATCATGGCTACCGTGGTGATCAGTCTTGTTTTTGGAATGACGGTGTTAGCGATCAGTCGCTTGCGGCGTTAATCGGGTTGGGTTGGCGTTTTTCGATGGAATATTTGAGCAGCGCGGCGCTGCGGAAGATGCCGTGGGCGAATTTGCTGTAGGGCATGGTCAGGAAAAAAGCCATGACCAGGCCGAGATGGATCGCCAGCAACAGGCCCAGGGCAACGGTTTCGCGAAACGCCAGGAGCGCCAGGCCGCTGGCGCTGATGAGAAACAGCAGCGCGATAAAGCCGCGGTCCATGGGTTTCTGGTGTTCGTCGCCCTGTTCGGCGTTGCGGCGCAGGTTCAACCACAAGAGCCCCGCCGGGCCAACCAGCAGCCCGAGCCCGCCGGCGATGCCGAGCATCACCGGCACGCTCAGGACGGGGTAAGGCGCCGACCAGCCCAGCAGGAAATGGTAGAGCGTGGCCACACCGGTAGCGGCGAAGCACAGCATGAAGCCGTAGAAGGTGAAGTGGTGCATGCGCCGCCGCCACAAGGTGAATTGATCGTCGGCGTTATTGCAGCCCTCGCCATGGCCGCCATCCAGGTACTTGAGCGTGGCAACATTGGTGGTCGCTTCCAGCGCCGCCGACGTTGTTTGCCGGGGTGAGGCATCGACCGGCGAGACATTGCGCCAGAAGCGCCGCACGCCGATCGTCAACGCGAGGACCGCGAAACCAAACACTGCGCCGAACATCAGGGCCAGGGTGTTATGCGGGAAGATCCCGTAGAAATTCCCCCCGGGCATTGGCGTGAACAGATTGCCCATCACCATCAGCGTCAGGCAGAGAAACAGGGCTAGCCCCGCGCCGGATGACAGCGCCAGGGTCAGCCCGTTGCGCCGGTATAAGGTGCCCATCACCTGCGGCCAGGCGTACTCGGCGTACGTGTCGAGGCGGACTTTGGCCATGGCTTTGGGCACATTGATAGCAAATTCATGAGGGGCGGCGTACTGGCAGGCATGCAGGCAGGCGCCGCAGTTGTGGCAGAGGTTTGCCAGGTAGTGGATGTCCGCCGCCGAAAACGCCAGGCGTCGGGTCATGGCCGGGAAGACCGCGCAGAAGCCTTCGCAATAGCGGCAGGCATTGCACACGGTCATTTGTCGCTGGACTTCGCTTTCATCAAGGTTGAGGACGGGAATCAGCGTGCCCGGCGCCTGGGGATCAAACAGCTGCATGGTGCGGCTCCTGGAATGAAGGGAACATGAAGCCGGCCGCGGCGGCGGCTTGCGCACCGGCGATGCGACCGAATGCGGTACCAATAGCCATGCCGATACCGGCGGTATAGCCCTTGCCCAATACGTTGCCTGCCATCATTTCTCCGGCGACAAACAGGTTCGGGCTGGCCTTGCCGTTGAAGTGAACGGCGGCCGTTTCTTCGGTCGCGAGGCCTAAATAGGTGAACGTCACGCCTGGCTTGAGCGGGTAGGCGCAGAAAGGCGGTTTCATCAAGGGGCGAGCCCAATGGGTTTTGGCGGGCGTCAACCCTTCGGTGTGGCAATCGTCCAGGGCGGTGTGGTCGAACGTGCCGACGCGGCAGGCCGCGTTGTAGGCCTCGATGGTTTTAACGAACGGCCCGACGGGCAGGTTTAACTGGCGGGCCAACGCTTCCAGAGAGTGGGCGGTGGTCCCTGAAAATACCGGCGGCATAAAACGGCCGACGGCCTGCTGGTCGATGATCGAATAGGCTTGTTGGCCGGGTTGACCCGCTACCAGGCGACCCCAGATCGCATAGCGCTTGGGCCAGAAATCCTCGCCTTCATCATAGAAACGTTCGCCGTCGCGATTGACCACTACGCCCAGCGACACGCAGTCGATGCGGGTGCAGATACCACCGTCATACAAGGGCGCGCGGGCGTCGATGGCCACCATGTGCGCTTGGGTGGGGTCACCGATAAAGTCGGCGCCCAGTTGCTGCATGCGCCGAAGCAGCACGCCGGTATTGAAGCGCGTGCCGCGAATCAGGAAATTGTCCGAAGGCCACTCGCCGCGCGCGTTTTGCCCCCACGCTTCACGTAGCCATTCGCGGTTGGATTCGAACCCTCCCGCCGCCAGCACGCAGGTCCTGGCCTGGATACGTTCGGCGGGCACGCGTTGCCCATCCACTTCACGTTCACCCAAGTGGGCCGCGACGAAGGTTCCATCCTTCAATTCAATGTCGGTCACTTGAGCGTTGTAGCGGATGGTCACGCCCAACCGCTCGGCGCTGCGGTAATACGCATTGACCAAGGCCTTGCCGCCACCCATGAAAAACGCATTGGTGCGCGCGACGTGCAGCGCACCGGACAGCGACGGCTGAAAATGCACACCATGGGCGCGCATCCAGTCACGGCAGTTCGATGAGGCGCGGATGACCAGGCGCGCGAGCTTTTCGTCGGTCATCCCGCCGGTGACCTTCAACAGGTCCTGCCAATACTCCTCTTCGGGGTAGGCGTCGACCAATACATCCTGCGGTGCGTCGTGCATGCAGCGCAGGTTGCGGGTGTGTTGCGAATTGCCGCCGCGCCAGGCCTTGGGCGCACCTTCAAGCAACATAACGCTGGCGCCGGCCTCTCGGGCTATTAACGCCGCGCACAAGGCGGCATTGCCGCCGCCAATGACTAATACGTCGATCATCATCACTCCTCGATCGCGAGGAGGCATGAACGAAGGGCTCCTCGCGAGTGGCGAGACCTTAGGGCAGCGAGCGTGGGGTCGAAAGGCGCGTTATCGGTTGGGGTGTTTAGTTTTCGTAAAGGCTTTGCGGGTTAGCGCATGCCGTGAAAGATAAGAGGGGGGGCGCTTGAGATCAGGGTGTGATGTCTTCGATCCACGAGGCGCCGGGCCATTGCCGATCCATGACCAGCTGTCGCGCCACGTCGGTGATGACCCGTCGCGCGGCCAGTGCGGCGGGCGCCAGCTCATCATCCGGCAGTGTCGCCAACAGGTTTCGTCGACCCACGTGAGCATCGGCGATTTCCACCACCGAAAGCCCCGATTCACCTTTGAGCGCCACCGCGGCGCCGGGCTGGATGGTCGCGGCGTGACCCGCGCGTACAGCGTTCATCAACACGGCCAGGCCATCCACTTCCATGATGATGTTGGGCGTCAACCCCGACCGTTCAAAGGCCGCCATCAGCGTTGAGCGCAAACCGTGTTGCGCGCTGGGCATCACCAGGGGAAGTTGCCCCAGGTCGGCCATTTGCACACGGGGGCCTTGGGGCGCATCAGGGAGGTGTGGCGAGCAGATGACAAATAGTTTCTCGTCAAGCAAAGGCGTCACGCTCCAGCGCTTGCCGCCTTCGAGTTGAAACAGGACGGCCAGATCGATTTGGCGGGCATTCAGCTGTGTGGCCAGGTGCCCGGACAGCATCTCAATCAGGTGCAATTGAATATCCGGATAACGCGCCCGCATCGCACTGATCAATGGCAGGGCAAGTACCGTGGCCGTCGTGGGCGGTAATCCAACGGTCACGTAGCCACTCATCCGCCCACGGTGCGCGGCGAGGATCGCATTGTCTGCTTGCCGCAGGCACAGCTGGGCAGGGTGCAGGAAGGCCATTCCGGCAGGGGTCGGTGTGACACCGGTGGTCGAGCGGTTCAGCAGGCGAGTCGAGAGTTCGCTTTCAAGTTTGGCGATTTGCTGGCTCAGCGCCGATACCCCCACGTCCAATTCGAGGGCTGCACGCCCCAGGCTGCCGTGCTCGACAATTTTTACGAAATAGCGCAGTTGTCTTAGTTCCAAGCGTTACGGCTCCATTTCAAATTGATACCGGTCCAGGTGACGGTGGGGAAGAGACATCCAACCACTCCGCGCCGCGCGATGATAAAGGTGACGTGCCGTTTCTGGAATTGGCGGTATGGAGTGGGCGCGGCTCGCGGCGTGAGCCTGCCGGTCGCTCAGTTGGCTGACATTCTCCACGACCGAGCGCGAAGCGGGCACGTTCAGACTATGCTCGCGGCCACTGATGGCAAAGTAATAGTTTCTCTCGCAGCCCCTCAGCCCCGAGTTTCGTGGCTCACCCACCTGAATTGACATTTATCCAGGAGCGGCTAAGCCATACAGGGGTCGCTTTGTTTCACATAACGGTTGGAACTGATGGCGGGCATAAAAGCCCGTCCATGCCTGACGGAGAAATCATGAATATTCAGTTGAAGGCTAAACGCGCACTGGTTACCGCCTCGACGGGCGGCATTGGTTTTGCAGTGGTCAAAGGGCTTGCCGAAGCGGGCGCTGCCGTTGTTATCAACGGCCGCAGTGAGCGTTCGGTGAACGAGGCGGTAGTGCGTTTGCTGTTGGCAGTGCCCGATGCGAGTGTCAGCGGTGTGGCCGCAGACCTGAGCACTGCCGAAGGTGTCGCCACCTTGCTGGCCGGTGTCAGTGATATCGACATCCTGGTGAACAATGCAGGCATCTATGGGCCTCAGGACTTCTTTGAGACCGGCGATGACGTTTGGGACCGCTATTGGCACACCAACGTGATGTCGGGCGTGCGCTTGAGCCGTGCGCTGCTGCCGGCCATGGTTGCGCGCGGGTGGGGGCGGGTGGTGTTCGTTGCTTCCGAGTCCGCCCGCAATATTCCCGCAGACATGATCCACTACGGCGTCTCCAAGACCGCCCAATTGGCATTGGCGCGTGGCTTGGCCAAACGTGTCGCGGGCAGTGGCGTGACCGTCAATAGCGTGCTGCCTGGGCCAACGCTGTCCGACGGCGTCGCTGAAATGATGAAGGGCGAGGTCGAGCGCAGCGGGAAATCCCTTGAGTCGGTGGTCACCGAGTTCGTCATGCAACGTCGCCCAAGCTCGATCATCCAGCGCGCATCCAGCGTGGAAGAAGTGGCCAACATGATCGTTTATGTCTGCTCGACGCAAGCATCAGCCACCACTGGCGCTGCGCTCAGAGTCGACGGTGGTGTGGTAGACGATATTGTCTGACGGCCTTTAGTCCTCACGTCCTACTGCGCGCCAGGCCGCATCTGCAAGCTGCTGCCGCAAGAGCCCAGGGTTGCGTTGGACGCGGCCAGAGAGCCAGGCGCGGCAGTAGCTCTCCGCCGAACCGATGATCAGTGACGGTATCAGCTCGGAGGGCAGGGCCTGCAAATTCTGCCGGTGGGCCGGGTCGCTGAACCACTTCTTGAGTGCGGCGTTCCTGGCGAGATTCGCCTCGGCGAGCCGCTCGTTGAAGCTGCTGCGGGCAACCGCAAAGCGCGCCTGGTACTGGAAGCGCGCCCAATCGGGTTGGCTGACCACCCAATCCACGTAGCTGAACACCAGAGCATGCACCCATTCCTTGGTCGACGTCACAGCGGCAAGGTAGCTGTCCCTGAGGCGCGCCTGATCGTCCAGGGCGGTCATGTACAACGCCGCGACCAAGCCTTCCTTGTTCTCGAAATGATGATAAATGGCCCCCACGCTCATCTGGCTTTCGGCACGGATGATGTCGATGGTGGTCGCTTCAATGCCCTGCTGGTTGAACAGCGCCAGGGCACATCGAAGGATGTGCCGCTTGGACTCGGCACGACGGCCTGGGTAGCAGCGTTCGAGGAGATCGACAGGTTCCATTTTTCGGCCCAGGCAAAAAGGGGCCATGGTAATTGAAACCGAGGCTTGGCACGAGAGATTGACAGGCTGAGCATTTACAGAATATCGTTCTGTAACAGAGCAATATTCTGTAATTGAGTAATGTTCTGTCCACGACTCCAGCCACCTGACCCGAGATATCCCATGAGCCAGACTCTCAGCATGTACCAAAGCGTTGGTCCGTCCGCTTTCAGCAATATGGCCTGCCAGATGGCACCGTACTTCGGCACCATCAACCCGGAAATTTCTGTATTGGCCCCCGGCCGCGGTGAAGTGAAGGTGCCGTTTCGCAAGGAAATCACCAATCACCTGGCGTCCGTTCACGCTATCGCGCTGTGCAACGCGGCAGAACTGGCGGGCGGCATGATGACCGAAGTGTCCATCCCCAGCGGCGCTCGCTGGATTCCTAAAGGCATGAGCGTCGAATATTTGGCCAAGGCCAAAACGTCCATCCACGCGATTGCCGACGGTAGTGAAATCGACTGGCAGACCTCGGGCGACAAGATTGTTCCGGTCGATATCTTCGACGAGGCCGGGGTGAAGGTCTTTACGGCACGCATCACCATGAATGTGAAAGTCGGCTAGATCGCCTGGGTTACCCGCCGTTCCAGGCAGGAGCGGCGGGTCGGGGTTAGGCAACGCGATGTGAACGACATCGGGCGGTCGTACCAATAAGGGGTCACTTGCGGTGTGATCGAATGTGCAGTCAATTGCGGCTTTTCGTTTGGAACGTCCTGACGGGCCGTTCCGGGATGAGGACCTCAAATTAGCGGGGCAGCGTTTTTTTAAAGTCGAAATTTGTCCCTGGCTATGCCCTCGTAAGTCTTGGAATTCATTGGATTCAGACAGAAGGCAGTAGACACTAATTGCCGCTAAGTAATTGTTATAAAACAGTTTGTTGAATTTTATGGGGTGCCATTACAGGCTATCGGGGTCTCCAAAGAACATTTTGACTTGGCTTTGGGACAATGTTTTCAGGTCGATAACACTTTTGTTTGCCCCCACTTTTGCCCCCATTCATACCGAGTGTGCGAGTGATCGCAAATGGCGATCTCCGACGGACTTCGCTATTCCTGGCCAGTTAAGCCGTTGGGCCAGGTCGCTGATCAGTCGTTAGGCAAGTGCAACTGCACTTCCATGGCGTCATGAAGGAGTCTGACGACCTCGATCACGTCGTCGTTTGTCACACGATAGAACACGATATGGCGTGGGCTTTTGACCGTTCCATGGGTTTGTTTGGCCTGCTGGCGTGAATAGATGAGGTGATAGCTGCGAAGGCCCGGTGCAAGTTCATCGCGGTCGTGGCTGCCAATGCGATAAGGCGTGTGGGCAAGCGCTTGCAGCGCCGCGAGGATCAGCGCCTGGTAGCGCTGGCGTGCTTGATCGCCGAACTGCGTCTGGGAGAGCCTAAGGATGTCGACAATGTCGGCACGAGCCGGGTTGGAGATCCGATACTGCGGCATGCTCAGTGTTTCTCTCTCGCAGGGAGGGTTGCCTCCAGGCTCAAGCTCTCGAGGTAGTGCTCCAGATCACCCTCGTTTACCTGAGTAAAGCGCCCGTGCTCAAGATCCATGATGCCGATCGAGGTCGCCTGACGCAGTGCCTCAATTTTGGCGGTGTCTTCGGCGACGCGCTGCTCCAATAAACGTAAACCTTCTCGCATCACTTCGCTGGCATTCTGATAACGGCCGGACTGCACCAAGTCATGGATAACCTGGTCCTGGTGAGGGGTGAGCACAACGTTTCGCGTCGCCATAACTAGCTCCAGTTCTATGCAAACAGATACTTTTGATGTTGGCATATTATGCCAATTTCGCTCTGGAGAATAGCTTGGGGCCGACATCCGGCGATCAGGTGACGGCTGACTTGGCGCCAATCAGCAAGGTTCAAAGTCATCCTCCCATAATGAAAGCAACCGGCAGATTGATTTGAAGATTGATATGCCTGACTGTGCGTGGGAGGAGGCGCGCGATGTGTGCTTCTCGATCCGCCCTGAAATCGATCGGCATGTTCGATGCCCATCAATATTTGCGTTTAGAGGCATCAAGAGAGGTTCCAATGCCCTACGAGTTAGAAAATCGCCTAGTGATCGGCGTCGCTTCCAGCGCTGTGTTTGATTTGCTGGCATCGGACGCAGTGTTTCAGAGTCAGGGGGAGGAGGAATACCGCAAGTTTCAGCAAGACAATCTGCACGTCCCGCTTCCTAAGGGGATAGCGTTCCCCTTCATCAAGCGTTTACTGTCAGTGAATGACCTGAGCGTCGATCCTACGGATCCGCTCGTCGAGGTGATACTTCTTTCGCGCAATGATCCCGACACTGGGCTGCGCGTACTGAAGACTATCGAGCACTATGGGCTTGGGATGACAAGGGCGATTTTCATGCAGGGAAAATCTCCTTATGAATACATACCAGCACTGAATATCGCTTTATTTTTGTCGGGTGACAAAAAAGACGTGGAAGCGGCTATCAGGGCCGGGTACCCGGCTGGCCAGGTTCTCGATTCAAAATTTGAAGACGACGAGACTGATAAAACCCTACGCATCGCATTCGACTTTGACGGCGTGCTCGCTGGCGATGAGTCCGAAACAATCATGCAGGCCTCTGGATTGTCTGAATTCCATGCGCACGAAGTGAAGAATGTCATGCAGCCCCATAACCCTGGGCCGCTGAAGGAATTCATGGTGCGGATATCCAAAATCCAGTCGGTCGAGGAGAAGCACAAAAAGCTCAATCCTGAATACGAAAACCGCATACGCGTCTCGATCGTCACAGCCCGCAATGCTCCGTCTCATGAGCGTGCGATGAATACACTCAAGAGTTGGGGTGTCATGGCCAATGACGCATTCTTCCTAGGCGGCATCGAGAAAGGAAAAATTTTAGGTGTATTGAAACCACACATCTTTTTCGATGACCAATCAGGGCACCTTAAATCGACTAGCGCAGTTGCTCCATCCGTGCACATTCCTTTCGGCATCACCAACCATGTCGCTACTGTGGATGCGCTAGAGCCTGAAGCGGATCAGGTCCAGCAGGTGGTGTAACACGGTGGCTTGAGCGCGTAGTACCACAGGAATTCGTATCGGTTCTGTGCTGCGAAAAACCGATAACACGGCCTATATTTGCCAAAGATTGAGCACAAGCCAATTCGCCGGGCTATTAGCGTCTTGAAGGCCTAGCATGCATTTTTGGCTTAGCGTTACGCTCCAATAACGAATACGTCGGATAGAGGAAGAAAGGACTCTCATGTACCTACGAACATTGGGTATCAGTGGTTTCAAGTGCTTCGGTGATCCTTTCACCATCGAATTCCAGGACGGCCTTAACGTCTTGGTCGGTGAGAATGGAGCCGGCAAGACGGGCGTTATTGCCGCGTTACGGCAGCTATTCAACGACTCTGAATCTGGTAAACGTGTGATCAATGAACGTGACTTTCATCGAGGTTTTGAGCCTGGTGCTCTAGCGGCGCAAAGAATTGAGATTCAAGCATCGTTTTCTGGCTTGGATGAAAATGACGTTGTTGCGTTCGAGGATTGGTGTGGGGACCACGACGACGCGAAGCTCACTTTTACGGCGATCAATGTGGAGTCTCGTGGTCGGTTCAAACACCATACCTATGGCGGCCACGAATACACCACCGCTCTGGATACGGAGACGCTTGATCTCATCCATTGCATCTATCTTCCCCCGTTGCGGGATGCAGAAAACAAGCTGCGTGATGGTCGTCAGTCACGATTAGCGAGGTTGTTGAAAGCGCTCTGCCGCAGGGAGTTGGATACGGCCCGCAAGGAGGGTGTGCCTCACCCCCTGGAAAAACGAGTGGGCGAGTTCAACCAAGAGTTGTCGGAGAGCGACGACTACGCAATCAAAGCGGCCAACCGCCGAATAGGGGAAAGCCTTAAATCCGCGCTGGGCATGCATCTTTCCCAGAGCACACTGATCCAATTCTCCGAGGTTAGCTTTTCGCGCATCGTTGAGGGCCTGCGGCTGCTTTACTTTCCGAACCTCGCCGAAGCCCAATCGTCTCAGTTCCGGTCGTTGGAAGAGAACAGTCTCGGATACAACAACCTTCTGTACATAGCCTCGATCTTGGCAGAGTTAACTCTGGAAGTTGAGGTGGAGCGAGGTGAGGAGACCTACTTACGTCTCTTGTTGATCGAGGAGCCGGAGGCCCATCTGCACCCGCAGCTTCAGATACGTCTGCTAAGGCACCTTAGCGCAGTAGCCGAAGAGCAGGGAATACAGGTCATCATCACGACGCATTCGACGGTTATATCGTCGGCGGTGTCAGTCGACCAGATCATCCATATCTCCAACGCCGACACACCTGTGGCCGTACCACTGAGGACATGCGGACTAAATGACCAGAGTCGACGATTTGTAGATCGCTGGCTGGATGTGACGAAGTCAAATCTGCTCTTTTCCAAAGGTGCAATTTTGGTGGAGGGCATCGCCGAGGCGATCGTCATACCAGAACTGGCACGCATCGTTTTGCGCCAATATGGAGAGGGCAGAGACACCTTGGATGATTACGGTGCCTCGGTCATCAACCTCGGCGGAATTTACTTCAAGCATTTCATGCAACTGTTCTGCGACGTGAGCGACGAGAGCACTGGTCAGAATGTTCCGGTGCGGTGCGCTGGGTTGACCGACAATGATCCACCGAAAACTTTCATCATAGAGGATGGTGAGGGGGCAAAAACGACAGTCCGTTACCTTCCGCATGCTGGCGATTTCCAGGTAGGCAGCAATCACGCGCTGACGCTGATTCCTACGATTGCTGAATCCCAGTATGCCCGACTGTTTGCCGGCCAGTACAAAACATTTGAATATGACTTGGCGCTAGAGGGAGCTAATCTCAAGACGATGCTCGCCGTCGCAGCCGATCTTTGGCCAGTGCAGGACGGCACAGTCGTCCCGACCTTAAGAGCTGACGCGGAGCTTGATTTCGTGGCTATGACAAGCGAACGCAGAGCAGGGTACGCGGCGGATTTGCTTGATCGCATCGACTCTAAAGAAATTGGAAAAGGGTTGTACGCTCAGGCCTTCGCAGATGCTCTGTTAGCGCTGGAGGATGATTTTTTCGTGCCCGACTATATCCGTTCCGCCATTCTATGGGCGTGCGGGATTGAGGACGGGCAAGCTCGATGATTTCACTGACCGACGAACAGAGGAATTACATCAACGCGCCACTTGATCAACATGTGTATCTGAGAGCTTGTCCGGGTAGCGGCAAGACTGAGGTGGTGGCCGCCATGGTGTCCAAGGTCGTCAAGGAGTGGACACGATTTCCATCGGGAATAGCTGTACTCACTTTCTCCAATAGCGCAACGGATGAGCTCAAGACCAGACTGAGAACCTACCTGGGAGAGCCTCTCGCATTCCCTCACGCGGTGTCGACTTTCGACAGTTTTGTGTTGTCGCGCCTCGTGGCCAATATCGCCAGCAAAGTGACCGAGTATCCAGGCAGAAACGGTGACTTTCGGATAAGAATTCTGGAAAACAAGGCGGACATTTTTCGTACCCGCAACAGCATCTGTGACCGTTGGATTTCTGCGTGTAAGTACGATTATGACTTGGATTCAGCGAGCTTCATTTTTTCGACTGGGGAGCGAACCCTGGATGTACAGCTCAATGCTGCCCGCATCAGTGACAATGTGCGGAGCGACTTGATCGAAACAAAGAAGCGGTTCTGGAAAGGAGGCTTTGCCACATACGGCGACGTCGATATGTTGGCTTTGTCTGCGCTGAAGAAGCCGCAGCTGCAGGCGTATTTCGCGCGCCTTGCACGCAGGTTCCCTGTTGTAGTGGTAGACGAGTGCCAAGACCTTTCAGTCGAACAGATGCGCATCATCAAAAAGCTCAGCGCTCTAGGGGTTAAATTTCATTTTGTGGGCGACCTGAATCAATCGATTTACGGGTTCAGAAAGTCGAACCCTGACAGGGTCAGGGCCTTGCTTGATGAGCTCGCGTTCACAGAGCATGCACTTACGACCAATTGGAGAAGCGGACAGGCCATTGTGGATCTCAGCAGCAATTTACTGGGTATCGAACGGGTGACGGGTAATCCGGAAATTGCCTCTCTCAAGCCTAGGCTTCTGGAATACACGAACTGCCCGTCCGAACTGTTACCAAGGATCATTGAACTTACTCGGGGATACAAAAGAATCGTCGTGGTTGCTCGCGGGCACACCACTCTTCAGCGCTTTCGCAAGGGGGAAACGTTTAGCGGTACTGAAACGCTTGCACTGGCATGTGTTGCGGCCGGCAGTGGAAGCCTGAAGGAGCTCAAAATTTCAGTGAACCTTTTTGCGCAATGGCTCGCAGATAAACTCAAGCTGCAGGTGACCCGAGCGGGCCCTTACTGCCCGGTCGCGGTCGAATCCAAGCTAGCCTGGCGTAGATTTGTGCATGAGTGCCTGAAGTTTCTGATTGCCGGCGGCGTGGCCAATGTCGATTTGACCTGGACACAATGGGCGTCGGTGGCGAAACAAGCCATACAACAGATTCCCGATCAACCATTCGCGTTACCTGAGATCGAAGATGAGCTGGGTGCACTCAGGACCTTGAGCTTGAAAGCCCCCGCACGCCAGGGGAAACAACTGCTTTCGATTCGGCTCGCTCAAGGTGTGGATCAGCAGCACTCAGTTGATCAATTGCGCTACGAGACCATTCACCAAGTCAAAGGCGAAACTCATGATGCAACCGTGGTGGTTTCCTCGCGTCAGGGCGGTGTGCACCAATCTCATTGGCAGGACTGGCTGAAAGATCCAACCTCTGAGGCGGCCAGGTTTGCGTATGTGGCGAGTTCACGGCCGCGCCACTTGCTCATCTGGGCGGTGAAAAAGCTCAAACCTGCGCAGGCAGAAGTGCTCACTGCGCTGGGCTTTGAATTCGCCTAAACAATATTCGGGAAAAATAGAGCGCTGGCAGTTTGGCAAGCGCTCTAAGACGCTGGTCCAAGGTTTCATTTATAGCTGCAGATATTCTGATGGTGTTGCAGAAGTCCGGATCGAACAAGTGGTGGGCACACATGACAGCAAACCAGGCATTGACCGTGCGACCTTTGACTTTGTTGACAGCCGTTTTCATGTTGTCGTAAATGCCGCGACGCGGCACTCCGCCTAGCGCCCAAAGAGCGGGTATGGGCATCGAACCACATCTCGCGGCCTTGGCTGGGCAACCAGAACGCACGACTGGCGCACAGCTTCATGCGGGAGACCTGGATGCGTCGAAACAGGCCGCCGATCAGCAGACCTTCTTCGCTCCAATCAAATTGAAAGGCCTCACCCAAGGCAAAAGTCAGCGGTACAAAAGCGCGTAAAGACTTGCCTTGCTCGCCTTGCCAAGAGCGTACAAATGCGCTGAGCTAGCTGTAGCCGTCATAATCCTCGGTCATGATCTGTTCGAAAAGTGCTTTGGCGCTTCTGCGGTTGTGCTTTGCCCGGAACGAATCGGCTTTCAGCGCGTGTTCTAGCATGTCGTGGAATGGGCTGAGTTGATTGAAGATTGCGCACCGCTGGTACGCCGGTTGAGTGGCTTCGGGCTCTCTGACCCACTTTCGGATGGTGTTTCTCGACAGCCCGGTACGCTTGGCTATCTGATGCAGCGAGAGCTTGTCGCGGAAGTACATCCGCCGGATTTTCCCCAACATCTCCATGCTGATCACCCTAGGTTTTCCTGCTCGAAAAGTGAGCAGAAGCAGTTGAACACCTGGGTCAGTTTTCAGTCGGCAGAACAGCCTCTACCGGGTCATTTTTCGGTCAGCGGCAACACGCCTAGTGCATGTTTTCGTTCGAGTGGCGTATTGCTACTAATACACGCTATCTTCGCAGGCCAAGTTTCAAAGCAGCTTGCGCCGATCATTCAGGATGAAAATCTAGGTAGTAGGGATTGAGAGATGGATAGGAATCAAAGAGATGTCCAGTGGCTGGGCGAAGAGGAGGCTCATCTTGGACCAGCAGCACGAGCGGCGCTCGGCATTCTGATTGAAAGGGACGATTGGGCCTGGTGGGAGGAACCACTCAAAACTCAGGCCTCCCTGGAGCGAGCCGCGGCAGGGCAGGGTCCTGTTAAGTGGGGAGGGGACTCAAGTGTGATGGACGCCGATCAGTGGGTCGACTCGCAGCGGGCAGTTATACTTGGGAGAGCTTTCTACCAGTTGAATAGGCAAGCACCACAAAAAATCAAGGTGATGAGAGCGGTTTGGGGCTGGCCGGATGGTGCTCAGATAATTGGTCAGGTCGCTCTTGAGCTGTCGCAACTGGTGGGGCCGGGGCACGTATTTCCTGAATGGGAGCGAAACGCCAAGCCACGCTTTCCCGATGTCACAAGATCGCAGCGGGGGCTCGGTGTGGTGGCGAGCCCAGATCTTCTACCCTATCAGCTTCTGGATGCTGTACAGGGGTATGTGGAGTGGAGTCCCGATAACCGCATTGCCGATATCGTCGTCGCAGCCTCCGCGCAGGCTCTTGGGACGACCAGAGCCGCGCGACTGGTGATTTTATACGGACAGAGTGTTGAGGATGAGTTAGCTCACGTCAGTAGCCTGCGTGATGACCTGAGTGCGCAATGCGTAGTACACGTTGAAGCCAGCGAAGAGAGCATCTCGAATTGGCTGAAAGCCATGCTCACATCATGGGCTGAGTGGGGAGAGACATTTACAGACGCGATCGAAATGGCGGCGATCGGCACAGGCTTAAGAACATTAGTTCTTTCGTCTACTCAATCTTTTCTATTTGGCCGAGGTACGTTTTCAGGCCTGACCACGACAGTGGAAGCTCGTCAGAGTAGCCATGAATACCGTCTAGAGCCACTTAAGGAAAGCCTGCCTCCCAGGGCAAGCGTCTTACCACTGCCGGACTCCGTACTCGCAGATCAGGTCAGTAGCGATGACTCTGAATCATCCTCTATTATCGAAAAAACACCTTCACCGAGGGCTGGGGCCGCTAGTCGCGATACTGATTATCTCGGCCAAGAGACAGGTGCCGCTCGACAATACAGACCGACTCCTCGTGTTGTGCGTCCTGCTCCGCCCGTCGAGAGAGTGCTGAATGCTCAAGCCCGGCAGTACCAGCAGGAAATTGAAGAGTGGCCCACGCACGGTGTAGTAGAGATCGACGTCGACATTCGCGTTAAGACGCCGTTGCGAGACCGAGGTGATCGTCCATCGTTTCCTGATGATCGAGTGGAGTGGGGCACGCAGAGCAAGCAGCTTCAGGTTCACATGTTCGAATTTGGGCGTGAGCCAATGAGTCAAACGCTGGATTTGTCGAGAACTGGAGATTCTACCGCCGCGACATTCGTTCGTGAAAGTGGCAATGGCCCCGTCGATCTTCGCTTCCTGGTGAGCGAGGGGGCACGGATTCTTCAAACGGCCCGACTCCAGACTGCTCCAGGTGAGACGATTCGCTTCTTCATCGAGAATATCGTTACGTCAGTACATCGTGCAAAAACAGCGTTTGACGCCGCATTGTTGATCAATGACAGCCTAGGGAATCAACCGAGCGCAACCATTATTGATGAGGGCGGTGAAGCCCACTTTTGCCCTCTCTCTCTGAGTGGTATTGCAGATGCACGTAATGACTTGCTGCGGACGCTTGAGCGAGCTGTCGCTAACCCAAATGCTCTGCTGTCACCATTGATGGTTGAATTGGCTAACAGCGGCGTACTGCTCCAGAACCACATACGATCAATCGTTCCTGCTTGGCCTGGCAACGAAGCTCGTGTTCAGTTGGTAACGCAAAGTGACGTTTTTTTTCCGATCGAGTACCTCTATGACGGAAAAATACCTGGGTCGCCTGATGCAGTGCTCTGCACTGAGAGTGCCGGGTGTTTGAAAGAGGGGAGGGCAATCACTGGCTGTCATATTCGCGAAGCAGGCGAACAGCTGTGCCCAATGGGATTTTTGGGCATTTCAGGTGTTGTTGAGCGACATACATGGAAAGCTGGGCAGGATCCTCGCTTGTGGGGCGCACCAGGAGACTATAAGTCAAAGCGACATCGAATCGACGATTTATCGACAATTGCGTTCGCCGCCAGTGATAAGGCTGATGACTTCAGAGACTCCGATACCAAGCATCATGAAATTGTGCGAGTTGCTAATATTGAAAAAGCACTTGGCGTAAGAAAAATTTCCGATTGGACAAGCTGGCAGGCCGGGCTTGAGATGGATTCTCCGTTAATGCTGGTGTTGCTGGTTCACTTGGAAAAAAAGGCCATGTACGTTGGCGAAAATGTTGGCCTCAATTTGGGGGCGATCGGTGTTCAGCATGTCGGTAATGCGCCGGTGGTTATCGCTATTGGCTGCTCTACAGGTGTTGGAGATCTTCCTGGGAGCAGCTTGCCCCTGGTCCTTCAGACAAAGGGCGCTCGTGTTGTTGTTGCTGCGATGACTGGGGTGCTTGGCCGTCATGCAAATCGCGTGGCTCGTGATTTGGCAATTCTCCTCCAAAAGGCAGCCGTATCGCACAGATCCGCCTTTGTCGGTGAGGTCATCAGTGCAATGAGGCGACAACTGCTGGCCGAAGGGCTCGCTTTGGGGATGGCAGTCGTCGCGTTTGGGGACGCCGACATTGTGCTCGGCAGAGAATGAATTCAGGGAGTTGTCATGTTTCGTGTCAGAGCATTTCAAGTTGCACACGGTGACTCATTGCTGGTCAGCTACGGCAGGGATGATCGGCCCTACCATCTGCTTGTCGATGGTGGCCCGTCTAGATCCTGGTCAACTCTGAGGCCGCTGCTGAAGTCTGCACTCGTTGGAGAGCGGCTTCGGCTCGAAGCGTTGGTCGTCACTCATTATGATCGTGATCACATCCAGGGCGTAATTGAGTTACTAGAGCACATCCCTGATTGGCTGGAAATTGGCGAGGTGTGGTTCAACGGCTATCACCATCTAAGTCCTTCGGACCTTCTTGGACCCCGCGAGGGCGATACGCTAACCCAGTTGATCCGCCGCTATGGGCTTTCATGGAATACAAGTTTTCGGAATCAGAAAAATGGCCAGAACGGTGCGGCTATTCTTCAATCTTCCAATGCCGTCTCCTTGCCTGGAGGGCTTGAGGTAAGCGTGCTGTCGCCGGATCAAGATGGATTGACCGCGTTGGGGAGACATTGGACCGATCCTACATCACCTCCAGTGGATTCTGAGTCAGCCCCTAACGACTTATTGGGACCGCGTGATGAGTGGCCCCCGAAGCGATTCAATCTCAACGGAGGCTCTGATTTTGTGTCCGATACGTCGATACCCAACAGAAGCAGCATTGCATTACTTCTCACTTTCGACAGCAAGCGTGTGCTCCTCGCCGCAGACGCATTCGCCGATGTGATCAAGCGGGGACTTGCGATATCTTTGCCAGGCAAAGAGCCCATCGACTTGTTGAAGGTCTCGCACCATGGCAGCAAAGGCAACACGAACAAGTCACTGTTAGATGGGCTCGGGTGCAAAAGGTTTCTGATCAGCACCAGCGGAGAAATTCACAAGCACCCCGATCATGCGTTGATAGAGCGTTTGGTCGCACGTTATGACAATCCTGAGATTTTTTTCAACTACTCCCAGGATTGGCCTGGGAACTGGAAGGTCAGACCAGCCAATTGGCCAGATTTCCAAACGCGGTATCCGCAGGAAGGAGAGCAATTTGTGGACGTTTTGCTCTAAGAATTGCGGGAGCGAACACCAACTTGCGTGTGGCCGGAGAGGGATGAGATAGAAATCTCTCATCCCTGTAAATAAATCAGGTTGCAGAGTCATCTTTCTGAGGCGCAGGCTCGGCTGGCACGAAGTCCGGTACAATCACGTAGTCGTCCGCACGCTCACGGAGCTCGTATAGGAATTCGGGTATATCTTTGTTTTTGAAGACGTTAACCTCGTTCTTGGCCTTCAGCTCTTCCACCAGTTCTATCATGGGATCACAAAGATCCAAGATGTCCTGCATTTCCTCAACAGGCTTGATTGCCGTGCCTTGAGCCAGGTAAATCGGAAGGGCTCGGCCATCAGAGGAGAAGGCTAAGACTGATACCATGGATTCGTGATCGCTGGCTCCACCGTGGGCAATCCAGTTGTGCCGTAGATGCTTCAGCCTGGCATGAGTTTTGACCTGCTTTTCAGACAGCTTTTTATTGAGGCTGGACTCCTCGAGCTTCGCTTTACGTCCTTTCGAATCGGTGAAGCATTTCCCATACAGCGATACTGCCGAAAGGTACAGGCTGCTGCAAATGACCTGATCCCTGTTGCCTGGGTCGAATTTGTTCAGCGGTAAGTTGCTTTCGAGCTTCTGTGTGGCGATTTCACATGCGAGCGAAAGATAAGTGCGCATCTTGTAAATGTCAGTCAGCAGTGCTTGAAAACTGGCAACTCTTTCAGCCGGATCACTCTCAAGCCTCGCAACCTTGCAGTGCTCTCCGTTCCGATAAATGGTGTGCTTCTTGCCACCATCGACTATCTCGATATCGATCTCCACATAATTAGCGGCAAGCGTATCTGGTATTTCCATTTTTATATTGCTTCCAAGTTTTTTTAGTTCATGCAAAAACTACCACTGCCTCTACTGCCCAAGCATCTCATACTTCGCCGGACTGCAGGCGGCTCTGAGGCTTCTGTGATGAAGGGGGGCTGGCTGGAGGTTCACTCACAGATAGATGACAACGTAATCGTCCGGTAGCTCCGTCTTGAAGCTGGTGTAGAGATGTCGTTCACCCTTGCTGTTAGTGTCGCAAGGTCTGTGGTCAGGAATCATCCTTGCCATTGATGCAGCGCCTTCTACTGATTTTATTCAATACCGCAGGTGGGCCTGAGGCGCGTGAGGTCCTTGGGCAGTCCGGGATCGGATAGGGTAATTAGGATTGCTCGCGAATCTGCATCCAGTCGAAAAAATCTTCGGATGCAAAGCCGACGCTGCAGTTGGCGTCGAACCGCTCGTTGATTCTGATGAGAGTCATCCGCTTAGCTTCTTGTGGTGAGGTCGGGAAGAAAGCTCCACCAGGTTCGCTGTGCATGAAGAAATCGCCGAGCTTTGCTCCGCAGTTTTCGCAGTGATTCATCAGGTAACGGCTGCCTGCCGTTTTGCTGTAGGCCTGCTTGAACTTGTTGGTGAAGTGATGGATCTGCTTCGTGACCAAGGGGGAGAGGCTGTCGACGTTGGAGACCGTTCCGCGATACCCATGGCACGTCCATTCGCCGAGGTTGCTTGTGAGCGCGAAATCTTCGTCCTCATCCTCGTAGTATTCGAATTCTTCGTGTTGCTCGGGCAGCTTGAATGAGAACACGCGAGTCAAATTGGAGCAGCCCCAGCAGTCGGACACCGACGTCCATGACGTAGTAGTAAGGCGCTCTCACGCAAAATTCTGGTCCATGCTCCAGGTCCGCGTGCTCTGTTACCGGTAGCCATTGAGCCAAGGGGCCGATGTCGACACCCTCGGGGATGTACCAAGTCTTCAGGCTCGGGTCCCATTTGGCACCGAGTGATTTTGCTTCTTCTTTCTCTGCGAAGGGGACTTTCAGATCAATCCTTGCCATTTCTGTATCCGTACGTATTGGTCATCAGTAAGCGCTGGATCCCATGCTAGAGGCTTCTGTCCTTGTTGGGGACCCCAGAATTCTAGAAAACGAGCGACAAAGCAGACTGATGGAGGGATGTGCTGCAATAGCCTGCTGGTCTGTCTTGGTCAGAGGCTGGTCCATAACCGCGCTCAATGGTTGGGTCTTCAATCAGGCTGTACACGTAGCCCGCTACGCGGAAAGTCGCCAGGGCGGTGTGGGAGGAGTGGGGCTCCTCTCAGGGGCAACCACCTTGTGAATAGCCCAACCCTGTTTCGCTTACCAAGAACCGAATACTGACACATCCTTGAGCTTCACGGTGGTCATGTGGCCTTTTTCATCACCCACCGTGATGGTCGGAGGGACTGTTTTCGGGGGCCGCCTGTACCAGTCACAGCATCCATTTATCACGTCACTGAGAAATCGGCTTTCTAGGACTTTCCGCACAAGTTTGTCGGTCAGCACTGGATTCGGATCGAAGAAAAAATCACCAGCCTGTTCGAGTTCCATAGGGGATGGATTCATGGTGTCGAATTTTCGCTGAAAGGACTTGGCTGGTGGGGGGGAATGCGTGGTGGGAAGATTTAGCCGTCTCAGGAAAAATCGGGCTCATAAAGTCGATTAGATAACCGTCGCACGCAACCATCGCGTGGAAGGCGCTGGAGCTGCTATGGGCTTCGCCATTTTCAATTGTTGCGAAGCACATGACCTTCGAGTCTTCGACATCCGTCATCAGACACATTGCGCCCGCGAGGGGGTGAGCCTCCCTCCTATAGTGCTGACGGAGAATTGCAGCGCCCGCCATGCTGAAGTACCAGCAGGCGTGAGCAGTGTCTGCCTGACACGAGTCCAGCACGCTGCGGATGACACGATGAATCCGCAAATAGTCGAGGAGCGGTATTAGCTCAGGCGATTTCTTGCTCATGGTTGTCCTTTTCAATGAGGGTGGCCCGGTCCTCCGGCTTCCACCGGTGCACAGAGTCAGTGCCCAAGCTTGTTGTTCAGGTAATGAAAAAGCGTTCTGACCGCATTGACGAACAGGAAGGCTTCTGGCGCCTCGATGAGGTGTTCGTTTGGATGAGCGACGCTTCCGTGGTTGCGGACGGTGTTCAGTGCATCCAGAACAGAGGCGAATGACTGAAGTACTTTGGCAACATCTGTTGTATGGGCACCCAAATCAGCCAATGCCGGGTGATTGGTGCGGAGTGCTTTGAAAGCTTGGGTCAGGGTTGCATCGGGGGGAATTGCAATGCTGGCCGCTGCACATTCGGCCTTTAGGTAGCCGTGCATTGCGGTATGGAGGCGATCCACGGCGCTCTGTGCACCATTCGTCTCGATGAGTTGATCAGCGTCCGTAAGCGCCCGCCGTACAACCTCAGAAGCGCTTAACGAGGGCGCAACTGCTCGGACGTGACCGACGCTGATTCCTAATTGATGGAGATGGTTCGGCACGGATACTTCTAAAAGGGGTAGTACCTTCGGATGCTCAATCAGTAGCGCCAGTGCCTGGCCGTTGTGATGCTGCAAACGGGTGATCACTTCAAACACGCAGTCACTGTAATCCGGGTCTCCCCAGTCGAGGCTCCGCAAAAGCCGCTTGTGGCCGGTGATGTAGGCGTGCAGGCCTGTGAGGTGCCCAACCTCATTCCAATCGGATTTGGAGAACGTCTCGGTGATCGCTCGTTGTACGGCGACGATCAGGGTGCCATTCCAAGAGGGGTCATGGAGCAAATACTCATTCATACGAAAATCCTTTTCGCTGTGTCCGCAGTGCTGTGGGGCCACTGACCGAAAGTCTGCGATTGGTAACGACTTGATTTCTCCACCCGTTCCAGCCTTGATGACGACCTTGTCTCGTAGATTTGCAACAGTCACCAACGCGCTGGGTAGCGAATACATTTCCCGAACGATGAACCCCAAGGTGGGTAGGGTATCCAGCAGAGTACAACGTGACTATCGATTCGAGAGTCGCGTGCGAAGCTGGAGGAGAATGCAAATGCATCGCTGGGTGCACGGCAGTTGGCCATGGCGCGCACGGTTTGCGTATCATCCCGAGTTCGTCCTCGCTAGTCCGGCTTCTGCATTTCAAACCTTTATTGCAGCTACAGCAATGCGGAAAGATTTGCTATCAGACCGCGCATTTAGAAAAGCCTCAGTGTTTTGAGGCTTTTCTTGATTTTAAAAAAAGCTAAGCGATACTAGGAACCTTAAAAGTAGCTTTGCTTTCGGTTTTAACGATATGAACTTTGTCTCCCTCCTCATTCCAAACGGACGATTTCAGCCCCCAGTAAAAGTAGCTGGCAGGGTTTTTCTGCTGTGTTACGCCTCTATTATTTGACCCGGGGCGAGTAAAAAGAAATATAAACTCACCTTTTTTTATTGTCCAATCGGGAAAGATGAAAATGTGGCGGTGCTTATTGCTAGCGCTACCATCATCTTTGTAGGTTTCGTCAAAGATCATGTAGTTGTTCAGGTTGCAGTCTTTTGTTGCTTGGAGTGCAACATATTCACTTTTTTGATCTCCTTGCCCTCCCACTGACATAACTTTCAAGTCCATTACAAAAGCTCCATGTTCTGCATCGTGGTTTGGCAAAGTGCCAGCAGGCACTAGGCTAGCTTGGAAGATTGGGTAAATGGAAGGTTTTTTTGAAGCGCTGCTAGGCTGATGAAGGAGTGATGACTCCTTTGTGGTGATTTAGGAAACGGCGTCTCGTACTTCGTCAGATCTCACGGTTTGTGCGTGCCCAATTGACACTCCTCGTAGCCAGAAAGCATGCTTTAATTCGCTCCCCAGAACCTCCAGTCGTTTTGAATTCGGCAAGCTCCGCACAAACACGTTCAAGCAGGCCTCAGAGCGCTAGGTCAAGGTTATTCCTATGGCCGAGTACGTGTCTGGGCGAGCGCTCCTCATTAACTTGAGTGCCCAGATAGTAATGCTTGCTGAGTATGAGACATCGACTAATTTGACGGTACTAAAGTTGGCGCGGTTAGCCGGGATGTCGTGGGACTAGATGTGATGGAGCACAAGACAAGGCGGTTGCTAGCTGTCAGTCTAGGTGGTCGTAGATTGGCAGCTTGGCTTTTTGCAGCTGGCAACGCAATTGGCCTAGGGACGTCTCTTTGTCTTTCTTAAGTCAGCAAATGATTCCAGATTGGATATCTCTCTGAATACGAAGTCGGTCTATGGCACCTTGGATACCTCGTCGGCCACCATCAAGCCAAGATTTTAGTGAGCTGACTCGCTAGCATGGGTTTGCTCCGCGCCAGTGCTGTGAAATAACGAAGAAAAGTTTATATTCCAGTATAGATGTACCTTAAATGCGAAGTGCTTCCATAAACTTTTCAAGCCAGGCACCGGCCATCGAAGCATATGGGGCTTCCGGCGCGGTGGTATCCTTCAGTTCGGAGAGCAAGCGATCTTGGAGAAGGCGAAGGCGCGTGGCCACACCAGCTGCAGGTGTGCCCATCAATAGGCGCTGTGTTGCGGGCTCTTCCAGCGCAGTAATCGACTCAGCCAATTCCGTGATCAAATCACCGAGGAATTGCAGTTTCCTTAGCAAACGGTTGCGATCCTGGAACAGTTTCAGACGGTTCAGACCATAGATGTGAATCGAAGCATTGGCGCGTGCTAGCTGTTGTGCATTGCCTGTGGCTACGATCAGGCCCGTGGGGGTGCCGTGGATCCAGGCTATGCATCAAGTACGTAGCAGGATCATCCTCGCAAGGATTGATGAGTAGCGGCAGCTCTCTGGAAAAGTCAGTCGTCTCTGCCGTGGCGCGCACGCCGTTGTCTTCTAGTGGGAAGCTATTTTCTTACCTGTCTGGTTAGACACATCGCTTAGAGAGATGGCGGTGCGCTATCATTTGGGATCCTGAAAGCAGGCCAGCCGTTATCGGCTGTGTATTCCAGATCAGGGCTTTTGGCGGGGGTATCCTCGGCAGATTTATCGTCAGATAGGAGACACGGATGCTCAGGCCTGTAGTGGTATTTTTCCATTCAATTCATAACCGTGGCACTGCAATTATTTGCCAGGGCATTGGACAGTACCGGCGATACACCACGGCGTTGCGTAAGGCGCTGCAGGCAGCGCAGGATTTTTTGAGGGTTGCGAATGGCACCACGGTCTTCGAGCCGCTGACGCCTGTTCTGTTAGACCTGCCTTCGTCGCAACGCTATGAGCGTGAGCTGATGAGTGCGCTAGCCAATGACCAGGTGCGTAATATTGCAATCACCGGTGAGTATGGCGCTGGCAAAAGCAGCGTGATCCGTACGTTTGTGGATCGGCATCCGGAATTCAACTTTGCGTTTATTTCATTAGCCGCCTTTGGCAAGGAGCGCGACCAGACTGGTGACAACCAAGACCCCTCGGTGCCCGCAGCTAATGGCCAGCCCACTGCTCGGCCGCCAGAAAAACCAACCTCAGCACCTGCAAACGACGCCGATCTTTCAACGCGAATTGAGGAAGCTATCGTTCAGCAGTTGCTGTATGCCGTGCCGTCAAAGCAACTGCCCAAAACCCGCTTGAAACGCATCGTTCAAGCTTCATTGTCTGCGCTCTGGGGTTACACCGCGTTCTTCGTTTTACTGATGGTATGCGCCCTAAGGCTATATGCGCCCGTGGCAGAGAAACCACTGATCATCATCCCTGAGTGGTTACGCGGCTGGCTGTTGCTACTTCCGGATTGGATGGCGGTCGCCGCGCTCGGTGTGGGCGGCGTGTACCTGGTGTTCTTGGGGCTAAGGTTGCTGTCCTCGTTCAGCATTGACGGCCTCACCATCAAGGGCGGTAAGTTGGAAACGACGCACCACGGTTCGGTGCTGCACAAAAATGTCGACGAGATTATTTACTGTTTTGAACGCAGCAATATCAATGTCGTGGTGATCGAAGACCTGGATCGCTTCGGCATTCAAGACGTGTTCACGCGCTTGCGTGAGATCAATTTCATCATTAAGCAGTCTCCGCAGATTCGGCGTCGCGTGTATTTTGTGTATGCGCTACGTGATGAGCTGTTTGCAGTCGGGGAGAAGACCAAGTTTTTTGATTTGATTATTCCGATCATCCCAGTGGTTAACTCGGAAAACTCCCGCGAGAAGATGATCGAGTTGCTGGGCCTGAGGAAACTCAACGGGGTGCCGTTAGACACCGGGCTTGACCCTCATCTGCTTGAAACCGTGTCTTATTTTATTGATGACATGCGTTTGATCAAAAATATCGTCAACGAATTTGACATGTTCTCCAGCATCCTGAGAGCGGGTTCAGGCTTGAAGCTGGACCCCAATAAGCTCTTTGCGATTATCGCGATTCGCAACTTGCACCCGAACGAATATGCCGAGCTGGTAAAGCGCCGAGGGCCTATTTACGAGACGCTTCATGGCTTCCGTGAATGGCGGAGCCAGCTGCACAAAGACGCTGAGAGTGTTTATCAGGCGCTGCGCGAGGAGCGCGAGCGGAAGGTGCAGGAAATCGCTAGCAGTACAGCCGAACTACGGACGTACGTTTGGTTGGCGCTATTGGAGAAATCCGGTGCTGAATTTGCTTCTCATGTGCGCATTCGAGATGTGGGCCACTACTCATTGCGCGAGTTTGTTCGCGACGACATCTTTGACACCATTTTTTCTCAAAGCGCTAAGTTAGCGATGATAACGCTTGACCGATATGGCCAGACACTCAACACGACACCGGTGCCTGATACTCCACTGGAACTGCTCGCTTCGACTACCTACCAAAAGCGTTATGACCTGCTTCGGCAAACGATGGGCAGCATTGATACAAAGATATCTGAGCAGCGTTTACAGGCCAGTCTGATCAATCGCCTGACCTTTCGTGGCGCGGCCAAAAAAGGCTATGGCGAAGTAATCCTTAAAAATCTAGCAGGACTGGAAATTGTCATCTACCTGATGCGCCACGGCTACCTTGATACCGATTACCCAGACTATTTTGGCTATTTTTACCCCGGCTCGCTCACCGCGGAAGATAAGAACCTGCTGCTAGGCCTCAGAGGTGGCGCGATTCCGGACGTGACGACAGTCATTAGCGCGCCCAAAACGGTGGTGGAAAAACTGGATGTCGACGACCTTGGCGATGGAAGGGGCATCATCGCAACGCTGATCGATTACCTAGTGAGTGATGCCTACTCCGCGCCCGATTGGAGCCACGCGCGCGAATTGCTTATGACCATTTTCAGGAGCGGATTGAAAGATCATCTAGGCAGGATGGCGGAGGCGGCCGAGTTATTGATATCGGGGCCGAGTTCTCATCGTTTTGTTCGCTCCGTATTTGAATTTGAACCCAGTTTGTTCCGTGCACTACTGACGGAGGCACCTCGTTTCGAGACGGCGATCCTGAAGCAGTTGCTTATTGGCGCCATCCTGGACGGGTTGACGGCCGACCAGATGCAAGCACTCGATAGTCATCCGAGCACTGAAGTTCGCAGCGCCATTGAGGCGCTTGAAGATAACTCACGCTTGATGCCGCAACTCAAAGTGGGCGAGGGTGGGTGGAGCTGGTTGAAGACCTTGCCTGTTCAGTTCAGTCACTTGGGCGAAAACACGCCTCTGGATGATCTTGCGCAACTGATCGAATGGGGCTGTATCGATTTTAACCTGCACATGCTTACCCTGATTTGTCAGAAGGGTGACCCTAAAACTGCCGATGACCTACAAAGCAAATCCGCTCACGGCAGCGAGAACGTCACTTACAGTCGCCTTAACGCGCTGAATATCAAGGGCCTTGATGAGCAGTTGCTTGAATCGCCTGACGCGCTGGTAAGTGTGCTTTTGAGTCAAACGGGAGAATTGGAGGAATCAGCCGAGCCACTATCAACGTTACTGAAAGTGCTCGACGTTGCAGCGGAAACCACCAGCATGCACCTGCTGTTTGCACGCACGACCTGTGAGGTTGAGCGCTTGGAGGACTTACCTCAAAAACTGTGGGCGATTGTGCTATCAACTGATCGCGTTTCGATGCGCGTTGACGCCGTCTGGTCTTTCTTCAACACCGTCTTGCTGCCAGCCCTTGCTGGTAAAGGTTGCGAGCCGGCAGACATGGAGGCCTTCGCGGATTTCATCAAGCACCATACAAAATTGCTGAACCAACATTTATGGGTAAGCAATCAGGCCCGACATATAGATTTGCAGAGTTATCTACTGAGCACACCAGCAGTCGACAACGAAACCGTTGTCGAGCTATTCGCTGGGCTGAACCTGAATAATCCGGTGATCCTAAGTGGTTCCTTAGGCAGATTGCCAGCAGAACGCTGGACGATGCTGGCGAGCGCGGATTTCTTGGCATTCACTCCTGAGATCCGAGACTGTATCCGCACATACGACCTCAACTTGGAGGTTCCTTATCTCCTTGCGCACTGGAGTCAGGCACGAGAGCATATCGACTTTACCCAACTGCCCACCGAAATGGTGCTCACGCTCAGCCAAAGCAGCGTGCCAACACTAGATGACAAAATCAACCTGTGGACTGCTGTACCGCACGAAACGTTTGATACCTCCAGCGTAGCCACTATGGAAATTGCCCGGCTCTGCAGTTGGCTCAACGCTGGTACGTCGCGTTTCCCCGCCTCGTTTGCCCCCATACTTAGAAAGCTCATGGCTGAGGATGGACTGTCGTCAGAACAGCGACAGGAAATGCTCGTCCAATGTTTAGCGTCCAGCACGTGGGTAGAGGTGACAGCCCTGCTTGGGCTGCTAGCGGAAGGTTTCGACCGGTTAGCGCCCAATGTGAGAAAGATTGAGGTGGCATCCAGTGCAGCCAATCTACGATTGCTGGAGGCATTGCAAGCACGAGGTTTTGTTGGCAGCGTGACGGCGAAGGACGACGTTCTCACAGCGAACACCCGACCGAGTGAAATGAAGGACACGGCAAGCGCCGAATAGACAGCTTTGTTAGCTCGGTTACATCAGCGTGCTTCTTGAATGGCGCTGAGAGGGTTGCCTATACAGGCATCAATCACGGCGTCGGAGTGGGCGCGCCGCGCCGCGTGAGGCTTTAAGGGAGTCTAGAAAACTCGGGCCGATTCAAATTGAGGTGATCTGATAGCGCTCGACGGCGGTTTGGGAGCAGCAGCGTATGACTTTTTCGAGAAGTGGCTGTTGGACTTCAGCCTGGGGGCATCCTTTTCGAACTATCCAAAGAATGCCCCTAGATGTGCCCCCAATGTAGCAATCGTCTGGAAGTGAATGGATCTCCGTGGTCTATGAAAGGCCAGAAATGATCAGCCAAACAGCCTGCCCGGCGACGCCTAAAGACTCTCAGGGTCGCCAAAAAACATCTGAATCCTCGACCGCAACCACCGCTCCCCCGGATCATTGTCCTGCGATCCCCGCCAGGCCATATGCAACTCAAACGAGCGCACCGGCAACGGCGGTTCCTCAGCCCGCAAGCCGCCCGCGGCGGTCAGTGCTTCGGCGGCGTAGTCCGGCACGATGGCGACAATATCGGTCCCCGCCAGCAACGTACCCAAGCCATTGAACTGCGGTACGGCCAGCACCACATGGCGTTTGCGATCGAGCTTCTCCAGTTCTTCATCGATAAACCCGCTCAAGTCGCCGGCAAACGACACCAGCGCATGGGGGCGGGCGCAGAAGTCGTCCAGGCTGAGGGCGCCGGGTACGCTGTCAGCGCGCAGTAGTTTAGGCAGGCTGCGGCGCAGCACCTTGCGCTTGGCGTTGGCCGGCAAGTCGGCGGTGTAGCTGACGCCGATGGAGATTTCTCCGGAAGCCAGCAGGCCTGGCATCAGGATGTAGTTGACGCGGCGTACCACCAGCACGATGCCAGGGGCTTCGGCACGCAGGCGCTTGAGCAATTGCGGAAGCAGGGCGAACTCGACGTCGTCGGACAGGCCGATGCGGAACACGGCGGTGCTGGTGGCCGGGTCGAACTCGGCGGCGCGGCTGACGGCGGTGGAAATAGAGTCCAGGGCCGGGGAGAGCAGGGCGAAGATTTCCACGGCGCGGGCCGATGGCTCCATGCTGCGCCCGGTACGCACGAACAGCGGGTCGTCGAACAGGCCGCGCAGGCGCGATAATGCTGCGCTGATGGCCGGTTGGCCCAGGAACAATTTCTCGGCCGCGCGGGTCACACTGCGCTCGTGCATCAAGGTTTCGAATACGATCAAGAGGTTCAGGTCGACACGACGCAGGTCGTTACGGTTCATCTTGTGTCCTGGAAGAGTCAGCAAACTTGACGAGAGCGGCCATATAGAGCCCTTGGGTTCTATTTGGAAGCATGACCGGCATGAATCTTACGGGGAAAGGCTGGTACTCTGCACCGGCTAATTGAGTTTTCCTACGATACTTGAGGGTTATTCCTCAGATGCGGAATCAATGGCAGACATGTCGACTATTAACGGCGACCGGTGGTCTTACCCGGAAAGCCCAGATAGAGTTCGTGGCAATAGAGGTTACTTTGACGAGGTTTGCGATGTCCCGCACGATCCGTTTTCACAAGTTTGGTCCGGCCGAGGTGCTCAAATGCGAAGAGCATGCAGCCGCGCAGCCTGCACCGGGCGAAGTGCAGGTGCGTGTCGAGGCGATTGGCATCAGTTGGTATGACATTTTGTGGCGCCAGAACCTGGCGTCCTCCCATGCACGCCTGCCGTCTGGCCTTGGCCATGAAATGGCGGGTGTTGTGGTGGCGCTTGGTGACGGCGTGGATGATTTGGCCGTGGGCGATAAGGTGGCCAGTTTTCCGGCCGAGAGCCCCAATGATTATCCGGTGTATGGCGAACAGATCGTCTTGCCACGCACCGCCCTGACCCGTTATCCGGATGTCTTGAGCCCGATCGAAGCCAGCGTGCACTACACGCCGCTGTTGATTGCCTACTTTGCCTATGTCGACCTGGCGCGGGTCAAACCCGGCCAGTTTGCACTGGTGACTGACGCCAGCCACTGTGCCGGTCCGTCCTTCGTGCAACTGGGCAAAGCCTTGGGTGTTCGGGTGATTGCCGCGACCAAGGACAGCGCTGAGCGCGAGTACCTGCTGTCCCTCGGCGCCGAAAAGGTCATCGTCACCGAAGAACAGGACCTGCTCATGCAGGTCAACAAGATCACCGACAACCGCGGTGTCGACGTTGTGTTCGATGGCTTGGGTGGCCCACAAATGTCGCTGCTCGGCGATGTACTGGCTCCGCGTGGCAGCCTGGTGCTGTACGGCTTGCAAGGTGGCAACCAGACACCCTTCCCGGCGTGTGCCGCGTTCCAGAAGAACATTCAGTTCTTTGTACATTGCATCGGCAACTTCACGGGTAAACCGGAGCTGGGCATCATCCAGGACCAGGTTGCGCTGCAACGAGCGTTGCGTGATATCAACCAGTTGACCGCCGACCGTGTGCTGGTGCCCCTCAAAACCACGGTGTTTCCGTTCAACCAGTTCGTCGAAGCGCACCGCTATATGGACGAATGCCCGTGCCGAGAGCGTGTTGCATTGCAGGTTTAAGCTGTTTGAGCTGTAGGAGTATTCGCAAATGAATGCTCGGTCGTCTGGATGAATGAGGCAAATGTGCCATTTGTCAGGGCTTAACCCGCGCGAGGGTTGAGCCATCGTTCAGGCACATCGTCCCGCAAAACCCGACCTTTCTCCCCAATGCCGCCCTGAATCCCAGTGCGGCATCTTTACGTTTGCGTCAGCTTCGCCGTACCCATTTACCATCTGAACGGATTTCTCGTCCTGTTCTGTATCTGTTAATCATTATTCCAGCACTGATAATTGTGTCTTCACTGTCATCTCAAGGATTGAGCAATGATTGAATATCTGACATTTGCGCTTCAAATGTATGAAACTGGAACTTCTCGACGGTTACCGATGAGGAAGATCGTGGGTGTCCCGGCAGGCGATCCCCGCTCTTTCAAGAACAATTCATTTAGTCGGATAAATTATAGTTGTCGGAAACTTCTTTAGTTTTCCGGATAAGCCAGTGTAGGACGCTGTCAGAGCGTTCCTAGGGCCTAATCAGGGCCTTGGTACAAGGGTTTCAGGGAAGAAGGGCGCGACGGGTGCGTAATTGGCAAGCCCTGGGACTTTGTTGCAGCGTGCTAAAGTTTATCCAACGTCATACCGCGCGATGGACCACGCGTCTACATATGTAATAAGTCGAGCAAATATGCTCAATAGTTGCTTGAAACTGATACTTCAACTCAGGTAGTAGAACGATGAGCTCTATTCACGAACAAGCCATGAACTATGTTTATCATCAAGTTCTGCAACGTTTAATCGGGCACTTTACGCGTGCCGAACGTACAGCACTTCAATTGCTTATTCAGCGAATCGTCGTGGCGGCCGGCGGCATGGAGCAAGTGGGGCAATACAAGATCATGGTGGCCCATGGGGGTGGCGAGGTCAGCAGCTACACCCTGGCGCTGTTGCGTGCGGCGCAACTGAGTATCGCCGTTCGCGCCCCCGGGACGTTCCAGCTACGGGTTGCCACCTTGCGGCATACGGGCATGACCCAGGCGACGCTCGATACCTTGCATCATGGCTACGGCATGTTGTTTTTCCATGACGACCCCCGGGTGGAGTTGTTGATGGTGGAAAATCAGGAAGTGCTGCCTTTCAACCACCAACGCCCGCCCTCCAGTGCTGGCACCGCCGTAAGTCAGCGCAATAGGGTGATGGTGGGGCACATGACCTCCGGGGATGTTCGCGCCACGCTGTGCAATGACACTTACCTGGCCCTGGCGGATTTCTACCCGCGCGTCACCAGTTGGAACGCAGGCGTGCATGCCTTGGTCAGCGGCGACTCCCCGCGCAAGCAGGGCCAGTACCTGGCCTGGCTGAAAAAGAATGCGCTGGCGGCGGGTGTCGCCACCCCCCCCGGCAGCCCCTCGTCGCTCAACCGTCTGTTTGCCTGTATGGAAGAGTGGAGCAACGGCTGTTACCAGGACCTCTACGGCGACCAATACACGCCCCCGGAAAGTCCCGGTCGGGGCGGGCACCGCCATCTGGCGTATATCGGGATTGCCGACTTGCTCAATGGCATGAACCCGGCCACAGCGCCGTTGCTTACCGAGTTTTTGAGCTATAGGCCTGATCCATTCGGTGTCCACTTCAGCCATCCCACTTACCCGAACCCTTTGCTGATGGCCCATCTGCGAGGCTTGCAGGCCGAGTGTCTGCGCGATCTTGCCTATGAGGATGGGGTGGAGGCGTTTCTCCGGCAGGCGCAGGATTACATGTGTAGCCGGCAGATTCCCGAACACTTGATCGCGCAAGCGCCGACGGGGGACGGTCGTGCCCTGTCAACGGCCTATGCCCAGGCGTTCTTTGGCCTGGATGAGAGCCAATTGACCTGCCTGCTGTTTTCGCCCTTCATTCACCATGGCGAGCGATTGGAAGGTTACCTGCGCCAATGCCATCCGGGCATGCTGGTGGCGCTCCCCGAATTGCACAAGGCGCTTCAAGGCAAACCCGTCGCCGATATGCTGTTGCAGTGGGTCATTGACGCCAGTGGCTTGCCGTTGTCCTTGTTGCAGCATCTGTACCGCAAGCGGCCTCTGGAGGCCGGGCATGCGCGGGGGCGGCGCGGTACGCATGCCGAGGCGCAAGCCTTTCAGTTGTCCGGGCGTTGAGTCCGTGCGCTGGCGTATTGGTCCGGGTGCGTGGCAATGACCCTGCGTGGTGAGCGGCAGGCGGACTTTGCCTACCAGGCGGTGTACCGCTACATGATCAACCTTATCAACGAAGTCAGCCTGGATACCCCGGCCAAACTGCCGTCCCTGCGGCAATTGTCGACGCGCCTGAATGTGTCGATCTCGACGATCCAGTACGCCTACTCGCTGCTGGAAAAGGAGGGCCGGGTCTACTCGGTGGCCAAATCGGGCTATTTCGCCTGGCCCGTAACGGCTAACCCACTGATGGCGGTGGGAGGCGACCTGCTCGAGCGCTTATATGCCGCCGCGCGGCGACCCGGGATGAGCGTGCTCAGCGGCGATGAGCCGACGCTGCTGGGCTCGCTGGATAGCGCCTTGCTGACGCTCGAGCGCCAACTGGTGCGCCTGCATCCGCGCCACCTGCAGCCCTGGTCGCAACCGTGCGGGGTGTGGGAGCTGCGCGCGGCGCTGGCGGCCCGTTATACCTCGTCGCCGACGCGCTGCTGGCAGGCGGATGACGTCTATATCGGTGCGGACCTGCGCGGGGTACTGGAGATCCTGATCGAGGTGCTGGGCCTGAAGGGTAAGACGGTCGTGGTCGAATCCCCCTGCGATTACTTGATCCTGCGCTTGTTGCAGGCCGCTGGCGTACGGGTCGTCGAATGGCCCTGGCAGGCCGATGGCAGCCTGGACCTGGCGTTATTCGAGCACTGGCTGCGCCACGAATCGGTGCACCTGGTGCTGCTGTCGTCGGTGGTCAGCATGCCTTCGGGCCACGCCTTGCCTGCCTATGATCAGCTACGACTGGCGAGCCTGTTGGACCAATCTGGCTGTTGGTTGCTGGAGAATGATTGTTTTGGTGAGCTGTGCTTCGCGCCACGCCAGAGAGCAATGCGTGACCTGATCAACCCTGAGCGGCTGATCGTGTTCTCGTCGTTCGAGAAAATGCTCGGCCCGGAGGCGCCCTTCGGGTATGTGCTGTCTCGTCATCTGGCCAGCGAGTTGCAGCGCCAGTTCCTGTTGCGCGCGTTTCGCCTGTCGTCGATGCGCCAGCATGCGATTGCGCGCCTGTACCAAAGCGGGCGGCTGGACCAGCACCTGGAGGCATTGCGCCAACGCTTGCGGGAACAGGCCGCGGCCATGAGTGAACGCCTGGATATGCGCCTGGAAGGGCGCGTGACCTATCGAATGCCCGTCGCCGGGGCCAGCTTCTGGTTGCAGTCGGTGGCGGCGGTGGACATGCGCCAGGTATTCCAGCGTGCAGTGGCCCAGCAGGTCGTGATTGCCCCCGGCGAATTGTTCAGCCTCAGTGGCCTGCATCACCAGCATCTGCGACTGAGCCACACGTTCAATGGGCAGCCCAACCTGGACATTGCCCTGGATACCCTGGCGCAGGCGCTGTTGCAGGCACAGACCGGCTAGGATGTTAAAAAATTCTCTTAGGCTTGTAGGATCGATACCGTCGCGCAGTAGTCCAACTCTCAGTAAACTGTCATTTTTTCCGAATCCATCTCTCTGAGGTTTATGCATGACAATCAGTCCTTTTGCGGGCAAGCCGGCGCCAGCCCAGTTGCTGGTGGATATCCCGCGACTGGTCACGGCCTATTACACCGGTCAGCCTGATGCAGCGATCTCCACCCAGCGCGTGGCCTTTGGCACTTCCGGTCACCGTGGCAGCTCGTTCGACCTGAGCTTCAACGAATGGCATGTACTCGCCATCAGCCAGGCCATTTGCCTGTACCGCGAAGCCCAAGGCATCGACGGCCCGCTGTTTGTCGGCCTGGACACCCATGCGCTGTCGACGCCCGCGGGTGCCAGCGCCCTGGAAGTGCTGGCTGCCAATGGCGTCCATGTGATGCTGGCCGAAGGCGATGAATACACGCCAACCCCGGCGATCTCCCACGCGATCATCTGCTACAACCGGGGCCGCACCCATGGCCTGGCCGACGGGATTGTCATTACCCCGTCCCACAACCCGCCGCAAAGTGGTGGCTACAAGTACAACCCGCCCAACGGTGGACCGGCCGATACCCACGTCACCAAGTGGATCGAAGCCAAGGCCAACGAACTGCTGGCCGCCAAACTGGCCGGGGTCAAGCGCATCACCCACGCCCAGGCGCTCAAGGCCGACACCACCCATCGCCATGACTACCTCAACAGCTATGTGGCCGACCTGATCAACGTGATCGACATGGACGCGATTCGCAGTGCCGATCTGCGTCTGGGTGTCGATCCGTTGGGCGGGGCAGGGGTGCGCTACTGGTCGGCCATCGCCGAGCATTACCGCCTGAACCTGGACGTGGTGAACACCGAGGTCGATGCCACGTTCCGCTTCATGAGCGTCGACTGGGACGGCCAGATTCGCATGGACCCGTCCTCCAGCTACGCCATGCAGGGCCTGATCGGCCTGAAGGAGCGTTTCGACGTGGCCTTCGCGTGTGACCCGGACCACGATCGCCATGGCATCGTCACCCCATCCGGTGGGCTGTTGGCGCCGAACAATTACCTGGCGGTGTCCATCGACTACCTGTTCCAGAATCGGCCTGACTGGCGCGCCGACGCCGCCGTGGGTAAGACCGTGGTCAGCAGCGGCTTGATTGATCGCGTGGCCGCACGCATCGGCCGTCGCCTGTACGAAGTGCCGGTGGGCTTCAAGTGGTTTGCCGACGGCCTGTTCGACGGCTCGCTGGGCTTTGGCGGCGAAGAAAGCGCCGGCGCGTCGTTCCTGCGCAAGGACGGCACGGTGTGGAGCACCGACAAGGACGGCCTGATCCCAGCGTTGCTCGCGGCAGAAATGACCTCGCGCAAAGGCCAGGACCCAAGCCAGATCTACCGTGGCCTGACGGACGCCCTGGGCGAACCCTTCGCCATCCGCGTCGACGCCAAGGCCACGCCGGCGCAGAAAGCCCTGCTGGGCAAACTGTCGCCGCAGCAAGTGACCTCTACCCAATTGGCGGGGGAAAGCATCCAGCAGATCCTCAGCC
This sequence comes from Pseudomonas sp. MPR-R2A5, assembly GCF_058793055.1. NCBI lineage: Bacteria > Pseudomonadati > Pseudomonadota > Gammaproteobacteria > Pseudomonadales > Pseudomonadaceae > Pseudomonas > Pseudomonas sp. MPR-R2A5. The sequence goes on along the minus strand of NZ_JBXAFK010000050.1, from coordinate 346 downwards.
ATGCACCCGGCAACAACCAGGCGATTGGCGGCTTGAAGGTCATGACCGAAAACGGCTGGTTCGCCGCGCGCCCATCGGGCACCGAGGACATCTACAAGATCTACGCCGAGAGTTTCATTGGCGAAGATCACCTCAAGCAGTTGGTGGAAGAGGCGCAGGTGCTGGTCGACGGCGCCATTACTCAATAACGCCAGGTGGGAGGGGACAAGCCCCAATGCCAGCCAGTCAAGGCGGCACGCTGTAACTGTGGCAAGCGGGCTTGTTGTGGTGAGCGGGCTTGCCCTAATGCCGTTCAGTTAAGGCTTTTTTGTAGGAGCGAGCTTGCTCGCGAAAAACTCACAGGCGC